>JAQTNZ010000089.1 GCA_028713595.1 Methylovulum sp.
TGTCAAGACCGGGGCGGTCAAGTCCGCTCCGGCGTATGAGGATGTCGCCTGTTTTCCGCTGCGTATTGAAAACGGCGTGATACAGGTTAAGGATGACCGTTGGGATTATGCGGGATTGGGGCAGGCATAAAACCGCTATGCCGACCCCTTCAAGCACTTACAAACTGCCGTTAGCTTTCAGATAAGTCAACAATTCGCGCAGCGCTTCCGGTTTGTTGAGCGGTGTTGGGTCGCCGATCTGGTCGCTGCTATTGATGCCGTGGCAAGACGGGCAGGTGCGGATTTCACCCGGCTGCATCGACAACCAGTTGCGCTCCCTGACCACAAAATGGCCTTGGGTGTCGGTCAATTGCCAAGCAAGGGCGCGGCGGGTCGGCAACAGCATGGCGACCGAGCCGTCACTGGCTATTTTGACGCTGCCTTTAGGTGCGCCCGCCGCTTCGGGAATATTGGCGGTGACGCTGTGCAACGGCTGCCCTAAGACGCGGCGGCCTGGTTTGGGCGTGGTGGAATAGCCGCCGGTCAGGCCGCGCAATTGGTCAGCCTGAAAAGCTTGGAAATGCGCCACTTCATAGACTTTACCCTTAGGGGTCACGGTTTGCGTACCAGAACCTGCCACCGCCAGATTAAACGGTTGCTGCTTGTCGCTGTGGTCGCGGGTGGTGACATTGCGCATAATCGCCAGGGCCAAGCCGTGGCTTTTCAGATATTGGCGCAGGTTGGCTTCGTCCACCCCTTCTTCTTGCAACACTTGCTGTTCAGGCGTATCCAACACGGGCTGTAGTTTGGTGGGTTTAGGGGTGGCTTTGACTTCAACAGGTTGCAGTTCCCAGAGTTCGCTGGAAACATGGAATAAAGAATCAGGGCCGTAATACGTGATATTTTTAGTGATGCCGTTGGTTAAGGGCTGGTCTGCCGTCCAAGTGCCATTGGGCAGTTGTTTTAAGGTGCGCAAGCGGAACGCATAACGGGCTTGCGGATAAGTGTCCGAATAATTGGCGGTATGGGTGCCTTCATCGCGGTCTTGGCGGGTTTCAAAGGTATGTGCCGCAATCAAGGTGCCGTTCGATAATATCCCAGGGTCGCGGTAATGGCCTGAATTTTGGGGTGGCGGTGTGGCCCCGTCAGCGACAACCGATGACGTGCTGATGTCGGTGAGGTAATCGACCGTCATCTGGTCGGCATTGTAATTCGGGGCGACATTTTTTAGGCGCACGATTTGCCCTGAGGCGTGGGTGCTAAATTCTGGCGCGTTAATGCCGATAAAAAAATTGGGGTTGGTCGGGTCTTGGCTGATTTGCAAAAAATTGCTGATTTTGTTGGGATTGGAGTTGTTGGTCAAATAAGTCAGGACTGGATCGTCAGTAAACACCGCATCGACATAAGAGCCGCCCAATTCATGCCGCCCGATATGGTTGACCAATTCCAACATGGAACCGTCTTCATGCACTTGCCAAGGGAAAAAATGGTTAAAGCTGTGCCCATGCAGGTTGGTGCCGACCAAGGAAATCGTGTCAAACGTCAGCGGTTCGGGGAACACTTCCGTGCGGTTGTTGAGGATTTTGGCGTTGGCGGCCTCACTGGCATAGTTAAACGTGCCGTAATTGTCGGTGCCGTTGCGGTCGCCAGCGGCTTGTTGGTCTTGTTGCAAATGATCCCAACGGGTAAACGTCACCCGCCCGAAGCTGTCAATAAACGGGTCAAAATCACCTGAGGGCGAGTGCGTCAGCATGAATTGCGTACCCGTGCTAGGGCTTAGGCTCCATAGGCCGGTATTGGACGGGGCTTCTTCGTATTCGTCCAATTGCGGGTATAACTGCGCTTGGCCGCCACGCGGCTGGTCAGAGACAAAAATAATCCGCCCGTCAGTGCCGTAAGTCGGGCTGACGTTATTGTAATTGGCAGGTTGCCCAGCCACTTTAGTGATGACGGGCGTGTCATTTTTGCCTAAGCCAGTTATTTCATACAGTTGCCAATGATACGTTTGCAACTGATAATGTTTGGGTGCGCCAATGACCATGCTAAAAATAATTTTTTTGCCACTCCAATGCACGGCAGGATCACGCACTTGGATAGCTAAGTCGCCTTGTTGGCCTACTTGCCCGTAACCTGCGGCGGCGGTCAGATTTTTCAGTGCGCCGTTGGTGTAACGTATCCATAAATCGCCGCCGCGCCCGGAGATGTCTATGCTGGCCTGATGGTTGCAAAATGTCGCGTTGATGGTGCAAAAATCTTGCGGAATTGGCACTTGGGTGACAAACACAATAGGGTGTGGGGTGGCGATGGCCCCTTGTGCGGAAAACGCCCAAGGGGCCAGCAGTGCGACGCTTAGGGCGGTCAAGGTTTTGTTCATAAGGGAATGCTCCTTCCAGTTTTTATTACGTTATTGTATGTGGGGGCTTGTGGCAGATTAAACCATTTGTGGCTGGCAAAAGCTGTGTGATTGGCACATGCGGGTTGTGATTTATGCACATTTTTTAAGGGAATATAAGGCGTGTGGTGTGTACCCGCAGGGCAGTGTCACTGCTATTAATTTAATATATTTTTTAAAAATCAATATGTTATAATAAAATAGACTATGGCGTAGATACCGGGCAAGCGGTTCTGCCCGACACTTTAATTCCAACGCGTGGGAGTGTCGGGCAGAACCGCTTGCCCGACCTACGTTGTTTTATAGTGTTGAAATTAAAAACATAACCCCTTAACTTAATGGGAACGGGTCTGTAATTATTGCAGATTAACATTATGATAAGTCTCGATAGTCCAAAATGGTCAGAACTTACCCATGCGTATGGGTTTGCTTCGGAAACACCTAGCTTGCTAAGACAGCTTGAATTTTTGCCGTCATCGGAAAACGGCCAGGAGCCTTGGTTTTCCCTTTGGAGTTCTTTGGCGCACCAAGGTGATGTGTACCCAGCTTCGTTTGCGGCTGTCCCTCATGTGATACATTTTTTGTCCCAAGCCCCAGCCAAGGCGGATTCTGCCTATTTTCAATTTCCTGCTTGGGTCGAAATATGCCGCCAAAAGCATTCGCTGCCAATCCCAAGTGAATTGGCACCGGCTTATTTCACTGCGTTAAAAAAACTGCCCGCACTGGTCGCCGCCGCAGCCGACCGCCCATGGGATTCGGACTTTCTTTGTTGTGCGCTTTCGGCAATTGCCGCCTCAAAGGGCTTTTGCCCCGTCGCAGAAGCCGTATTGGACATGACACCCGACACTGCCGAAACGTTTATGGAATGGTTTTACAATCGCTAATGTAGGCAGGGGAGAGGCGTTACAGCCAGTCCTGTTTGTTTTTGGGGTTCACGTCCTTAACTAAGGCATGGTAGCCCTTACCCTCAATTTACATTTTTTCCACTATACTTACACAGGTCATAAGCATGAAGGCCGACAATTTTGTCTTGCAAGATTATTTTAACAGGATTGGTTTTCAGGGCACTGCCAAGGCGGATATCGCCACAATCGCCGCGCTCATGCGGTGCCAATTGTTCACCGTCCCGTTTGAAAACCTTGACGTTCAGGCGGGCAAAATCGTGTCCTTAGTGCCGGAGGCGATTGTGGAGAAAATCGTTTACCGTCAGCGGGGCGGCTACTGTTACGAGGTCAACGGCCTGTTTGCGATGGCGTTGGCGGCGCTGGGCATCCCCTACCGGATGGTGCTGGCGCGTCCGCTGTTCTATCCGGTCAGAAGGCCAAAAACGCACATGGCGCTGGTGCTGGACATGGCTGACGGGCAATGGCTGTGTGATTTGGGCTTTGGCAGTTATGGCTTACGCGCCCCGATACCGTTAAGCCCTAGCAATAGCCCCGTGCAACAAGAGGCCGATAGCTTTATGTTGGCGACCACCGATGGCGGCGAATACGTATTGAAGGCGTGGGTGGACGGAGCTTGGGCCAACCAATACGGGTTTGATTTATCGCCGCAAGAATGGATTGATTTTGTGCCCGCCAATTACCTTAACTCCACCCACCCAGAAGCCATTTTTGTGCAAAAACTGCTGGTGGTGCTGCACAATCCGGCGGGCAGGCACATCCTCTTGGGCGATAGCCTAAAAACCGTGGCGGACGGGCGGGTGCACACCCAAACCCTTACCCCGGACGAGCGGGCGGCGGTGTTGGCGGAGGTGTTCGGCTTGCCGACTGTGCTGTGAAAGCAAGGCCGCTATCAAGATAGCGGGTATTTACCGGACATTATCCATGTGTCCAGCACTTAAAACTAAAGGGGATTATTTTGAACAGGCACAAATCCATTAACTTAATGGCAGTGATTTATGCGCCTATTATTGGGACGTTGCCATGCAACGTCTAGGCCACGCAGAGCAGGCCAGATTGCGGTGAATTTGTAGCCGGTTAGTGGAACTGGCCAGCAGTTTTGGTAGTGCTTGCGCACCCTTACGCATTTCGTGGTGCGGCAATCTGGCAATCAACAGGCGACACCTGTAGAATGGGTTGTGATATCTCTACATAAATAATGTGATTTATACACTTTACATATTCGGTTATCACAATTCTATAAGTTATAGGAAGGCTCTTACGATGCTTGAAAACGTACCTTTGTTTGAATCGCTGTCGCCTGAAGACCGTTCCGAATTGGAGCTGGGCATACATACACAATACTTCACCCGTGGCTCCATTTTGGTCGGGCAAGGGGAAGCGTCCAATAATCTGCTTTATATCGTGCTGTCCGGCAAGCTGAAAGTGTTTATGAGCAACGATGAAGGCCGCGAAGTCTTGCTGGATTACCTTCAGGAAGGCGACACCTTTGGCGAATTGTCCTTGTTTGATGATGAGCCGCGTTCAGCCACGGTCATGACTGTTGAAGATTGCCGGATTGGCCTGTTTCCGCGTACTTATTTGTTTGCCTGCCTGCAAAACAACCCCAACATCGCCATCGAATTGCTCAAAACTGTCATCAAAAGGATGCGCAACACCACCGAGCAAGTCAGCAGCCTGGCCTTGTTGGACATTTACGGACGCATAGCCAAAGTCTTGACCAATATGGCGAAACCCCAAGAAGACGGCAAGCTGATTACTGACACCCTAACCCATCAGGAATTATCAACAATGGTAGGCTGTTCGCGGGAAATGGTCACGCGTATCCTCAATGACCTCAAGCGTGGTGGCTATGTGGGCATCGACAACCACCGCATTGAAATAAAAAACCGTTTGCCCTTGCGCTGGTAGCTGTGCTGATTTCTGACAAACAAAAGCAAATCCTCACCCTGCTCGCTGACGGCGAGTTCCATTCCGGCACCACCTTGGCGAACCATCTGGGGGTCAGCCGTTCCGCCGTGTGGAAACAATTGGCAGGTCTGGCGGACTTGGGCCTGCACCATGCCGCAGTCAGCGGCAAAGGCTACCGGCTGGAAAAACCCTTGGAATTGCTGGCGGCCCACACCATCACCAGCGGCTTGCAGCCAGCGGCACAGGCCTTATTGCAGCGCTTGGAAATCCATGACCAGATTGACTCCACCAATGCCTATTTAAGCGCCCAGGCGCAAAGCAACGCCGCTACCGGGACGGTGTGTTTCGCCGAACACCAGACCGCAGGCAAGGGCCGCCGGGGGCGGCAGTGGGTATCCCCGTTTGGCAGCAACTTATATGTGTCAATACTGTGGCGTTTCCAGCAAGGCTATGCCAGTACCGCAGGCTTAAGCTTGGCGATAGGCGTTGCCGTGATCCGCGCCTTGCAACAGCAGCACATCAATCCTGTGGGCCTGAAATGGCCTAACGACATTATCAGCAACGGCAAAAAATTGGGCGGCATTTTGATTGAAATGTCCGGTGAAAGCGATGGCCCGTGTGCCGCCGTCATTGGCTTAGGTCTTAACCTGTTTGTGCCGGAAACCGCCGCCCAAGGCATTAACCAAGCATGGACGGACACCAGCAAGATCAATCCCGCCCTCACCATCAGCCGCAATCGCTTATCCGCCGCTGTCCTTAACCAGCTGTTTGCGGTCTTGGCCGATTTTGAACACCAGGGCTTGCAACCTTATCTTGCCGAATGGCGGCGTTATGATTGTTTGCAAGGCAAACCGGCCACCTTGTTCATTGCCGAGCAACCCTTTCCGGGCATCGTCCAAGGCATAGACGACCATGGCTTGCTGTTGTTGCAACATCCTGACGGACGCACCCAAGCCTTTGCGTCCGGCGAAGTCAGTTTTAGCCGCACCCCCGTATGAATTTGCTGATAGACATGGGCAACAGCCGCCTGAAATGGGCGCAGGCCAGCCAAGGCCAATGGCTATCTGGCCTTGCCATTGGCAACCAACAGTTGGATGAAGCCACGTTACGCCAAGCTTGGCAAGCCTTGCCTACGCCACAACAGATTGGTATTGCTTGCGTCAGTGCCAGCCCTTTGCTGGCGTTGGTGCAAAGGGTCGCCACCACACTATGGCCGGATGCGCCTATCATCCAAGTCCAAGCCCAAAAACAGGCTTTTGGCGTGACCAACGCCTATCAACAGCCGGAAAAATTGGGTGTGGACCGTTGGTTGGCCTTACTGGCCGCCCACCGCTATTATCCGGCGGCGGCCTGTGTGGTCGATTGCGGCACGGCGATTACCGTGGATTTGCTGGAAGCCAACGGCGAACACCGTGGCGGCTATATCAGCCCTGGCCTGACCCTGATGAAACAAGCCCTTGCCCAAGGCACCAACGCCTTGCCGTTCAGTGCCGGCCACTATCCCGAACACCCTGCGCAATCTACCGAAGCGGCGATACATGGCGGCACCTTATTGGCGGCGCGTGGGCTGATAGAACATGTCTTGGCGACCCGTTCCGCCCCTAACCAGTTGTTGCTTACGGGTGGTGATGCCCATATCATCGCCGAACACCTGAACATCCCCGCCTTGATTGACAGCGACTTGGTATTGCGGGGTCTGGCAATCGCCTTAGGGGAAACGGACTGAAAGCGTTGTTTTTTGTCATTGTCTTGGCGAATCTGGCCGTGTTGCTGTGGGAATACCGCGCTGGCGCGTTTGCCAAGGCTGATTCTGTTGTGATCGGGGGGCAGGAGACGATTTTGTTGATGGGGGAGAAGAAAAAAGGCTGATCCTCCAACGTAGAGACGTTGCAATGCAACGTCTTGGAGCTTATAAGCCCGTAAGCTAATAGTTTAAAGCTTATCGTCATCGTTCCCACGCTCCGGCATCATTAATGGTTTATGCTTTTAATTTCAATAATATAAAAGTAACGTTCTCGTTCCCACACGCTGTGTGGGAATGCAGTCAGGACGCGCCGCGTCCCGTTTCACACCGCAGCGCGGGTGGCACGGCATTCCCACGCAGCGTGTGGGAACGAGCCTTAACTTATTAATAAATTGATTATTAAAGATAATTTACTTAACTTAATGGCAGTGACGCTCCGGCGTGGGAACGATGGCAACGTAGCCATCCATGCTCACTCACTTGCAGACTCCCCTATAGTAGAAAAATCCGGATCAGTAATATAAAAATTGCCGGAATGAATGCCTGCACGAGATTTAAGGCAGTTGATGTGGCAATAAAATATTTGTTCTTTTTGAACTTCGCGCTGGCGATCAATTCTTGCAATTACATATAGTGCGCACGGGTCTATATCTGTTGGTGTGATGCTCTTTGCGCAAAACAGGCACTGATAGACTAATGGGCTAGTAACAGAGGAAGTCGTCATATATTTAAAACCACCTAAGGAACGTGCATAAAATAATCCCGGCACAAGCTATCGTGGGGCGATGCCCTCGCTCCAAGACCGTTTGCCTAAATTATTTCCTACCCATTCCTAAGGTAAATTGGACACCTTTTAAGATGCCCATCATGTTTAATGTTTATTACATTATACGCTTTAATTTTTATTAGATTGCCTATGAATATCAACAGCCGATAGGCTTAGGTTATATTTTATAAGGCATCGTTAGCCAACCCCCCAAACCATCATGTTCATCCTCCACAGCTCCAACAAAACCGAAAACCTCGTGGCGCATTTGTCGGCGGTGATTAGCGGTGCGCCGCTGGCTTCGCCTTTCGCAAAAGAAGTGTTCCTGATCCAAAGCCAAGGCATGGAGCGTTGGCTGTCGCAGCAGTTGGCGGCTGAGTTTAAGGTTTGGGGCAATTATGAATTTTTGTTTCCTGGCAAGTTTTTCAGTTTTCTGGCGCAAAGCATCGACAGCCGCTTAAGTGACGCGGCGTTTGATCGGCATTTGATGATGTGGCGGCTGGAAGGCTTGTT
>JAQTNZ010000090.1 GCA_028713595.1 Methylovulum sp.
TTGTGCGGGTTTGCGGTGAAGCTGTATTAAACCTTGTGCGTCAAACTGATAGGCGTTAACTATCCGGTTCTTTGTCGTAACGCAGCCCTTTTTCACCTAGCATTGTGTGCTTGCTACGCTATTTTTCACTATAACAGGCGGCACTCGCCGCATTGAGTCGAATTTATGACCCTTATCCACCCGCGTACCCGCAGTAAGTTTAAACCCCATTATTTGCATTCTTTATGCTTGGCGATGCCTTTAAGCTTTGCCGCATTTGTCTGCGATGCCGCTGATGAGGCGGCAACCACGCAAGAGCGTGTGATTGTTGCCCATCATGACCCCGTTACCATTGACCCTAAATTAAGCCTAAGCCAATTGGTCGATTTTACCTTGGAAAAATACCCCGATAGCTATTGGCTGGACGCGCTGGAGCAAGAGGCCAAGGCGATCAGCCAGCGTAGCCAAAGCTGGATAGCCGGTGCGCCACAAGCGGGGCTACGCTATCAGGAAGCGACCAGCGGCACGCTGCATTATATTGATGCACAGGTGCAAGTGCCGTTGTGGAATTTAGGCCAGCGTGAAGCTGAACGGGAAACCGGCGAGAAAGCCCAACTGAGCGCCGAGCTGCAACTGGCGGCAACCAAGTTGCGTATCGCCGGTTTGGTACGGGCGGCCTTATGGGATATGGCTTTGCAGAAAATCCGTTATGAGCAAGCTCTGGCGGAAATTACTATTTTTGAGCAGTTATTGGCAAAAATTAAACGCCGGGTCGAGTTGGGCGATTTGCCCCGTGCCGATGAATTGCTGGCGCAGACCGAGCTGTTGCAAAAACGCGCGGTGCTGACGATGGCGGAAGCGGAGCTGATGCACGCGCGTAAACGTTATGCCAGCTTGACGCAAACCAGCAAGATTCCTGGCTCGTTTGCCGAAAAGTTGGTGGCGTTGCGGGAAATCCAGCAAAACCATCCGGCGTTGCAGGCGGCCAATAGCCAGATTGAGCGCAAACAGGCGGAGTTGGACGCGCTCAAGCTGGTCGGGGCGGGGCAAAGCAATGTCGCGGTCGGCATCAATAGCGACAGTTTTACCAGTGATCCACGCAGTAACAAAACCGAGAGCTTCAATATTGGCGTTAACGTACCGTTTGGCGGCAGCGCCCATATCCAACCGCATCTTGCCGCGCTGAACGTGGAGCTTAACCGTCTGATTGCCGAGCGCGAGTTGCTATACCGTAATCTGGAGCAGTTGCACCATGAGGCCGAGCATAATCTGGAAGTCAACCGTGTGGAATTGGGTATCGCCAACGAGCTTAAGCAAGTCGCCGAACAGCACTTGGGCATGTCGAACACGGCGTTTTCGGTGGGGGAAATTGATTTAATCGATTTGCTAAAAATCCAATCCCGCACCCAACAGGCGATTTTAAACGCTAAAGAACGGGCGGTGATGTTGGAGCGCGACCAAGCCTTTTATAACCAAGCCGTAGGGGTTTTGCCATGAGTCCGTTTTGGTTTAGTTCAGGAAAGCACATCCTGTCCAGCTTGCTTGCACAGCGTACTGGAACAGCAACCCATTCCATAGCCACCTTTTTAAAGGTGAGGGTTTGCCCTAACTTCCTCGTTCCCACGCGCTGCGTCACTGCCATTAAGTTAAGGATTTGTGATTTTAATATCAACAAGATAGGCTTAACCGTTCGCCCTGAGCTTGTCGAAGGGTGGGCGGTTAAGCCGTTCATGGTTCGACGACCAGCGGAAGTCCCTGTGGGACAAGCTCACCACGAACGGCTTAACTTACCCTGTCCTAAGTCAATGGCAGTTATGCACCGCGTGGGAACAAGACCCCAGGCTTGCCTCATCACAACCTTAAAACCTATGCGCCCAAACATCACGTTAACGCTTATTTTCTTAGCGATAACGTTAAGCCCGCCACCTCTTTTAGCCTTAGATAACACTATCAAAATCTCCACCGAACGCAGCAACAATCTAGGCGTGACTTTAGGCAAGCTTACGCCTGTGACCCAAGTGCCGATACTGTACGCCCCCGCCAAAATTGTCGTGCCGCCTACTCAGGAGTATATCGTCAGCTCTTCGCAAGCGGGCCTCATCACCCAACTGGATGCGGCGCTAGGCGACAAGGTCAAGCAGGGGGATGTGTTGGCGATTATCAACAGCTCGGATTTGTTGTCCATGCAGCGGCTGTTTTTAAAAGCGGTCAGCGAGTTGACGCTGGGCGAGATTGCTTATCAGCGTGACAAGAAATTGTTTGAAGACGGGGTGATCCCTGAACGCCGTTGGCAGGAAACCCATAGCCAATACACCGCCTTGCAATCGGAAGCCAACGAACATAAGCAATTGCTGGAGCTGGCGGGGATGACCTTAGCCGAGATCGGGCAATTGCAACAGACCCGACATTTGTCAGGCTTGCTGCATATCCGCTCGCCTATCGCCGGCGTGGTTCTGGAGCGTATGGTGGTGGCGGGGGCCCGGATTGATAACCTCAGCCCGCTGTATAGGATTGCCAATTTGGATGAATTGTGGCTGGAGATTAATATTCCGCAGGAGCGTATCGGGCAGATCAAAATCGGCGATAAAGTGTTGCTGGAAAAGCCCATTACCGAAAGCCAAGAGCTGGAGCAGCGCAAAGCCGCGCAAGCCCTGCCGATTGCCGCGCATATCACCTTATTGGGGCAGACGGTCAATCCAGAAAACCAGACTATCTTAGTCCGTGCCGTGATTAAAGGGGCCCAGGCCGACATTCGCCCCGGCCAGCGCATCAACACGCAAATCATCCAGCCGCATAGCCATCCGGCGTTTGCGCTGCCAAACACGGCGATTGCCCAACAAGAAGGCAAGGCCTTTATCTTTGTGCAAATCCCTGAAGGCTTTCGGGCCACCCCGATTAGCGTCATCGGCAAACAGGCGGAGGAAACCATTATCAACGGCGAGTTTACAGGTGGCGAAACCATCGCCATTAACGGTGCGGTCGCCCTTAAAGCCAATTGGTTAGGCTTGGGGAGCGGCGAATAATGGGCGCATTAATCCGTTTTGCCTTAAGCCAACGGCTATTGATGATGATCTTGGTGCTGATGCTGGGCGGCGGCGGTTATTATGCCTTCCAGCAAATCCCCATTGACGCTTTCCCCGAAGTCTCGCCAACCCAAGTCAAAATCATCGTCAAAGCCCCCGGCATGACCCCCGAAGAGATAGAGGCGCGGATCACCGCGCCTATCGAAGTCGAGCTGCTGGGTATTCCGCACCAAACTATGTTACGCTCAATTGCCAAATACGCACTGACCGACATTACCATCGATTTTACCGAAGGCACGGATATTTATTGGGCCCGCCAGCAAATCGCCGAACGCCTGAACGGGATGTGGGGGACGTTGCCTGCCGATGTGCAGGGCGGCATCGCCCCGATGACCACGCCGCTGGGTGAGATGTTTATGTTCAGCATTGAAGGCGGCTATTTGTCGCTGATGGAACGCCGTGACCTGCTCGATTGGGTGATCCGCCCCGCCTTGCGCACCGTGCCAGGGGTGGCGGATGTCAATTCGTTGGGCGGTATGGTTAGAAGCTTTGAAGTGATCCCTGACAACACCCGTTTGTCCGCACGGGGTATCGGCATGGATAAGCTGATTGCAACCTTAAAAACCAACAACCGCAACGATGGGGCGGGGCGCTTGAGCGATGGCGAAGAAGCCCTGATTGTCCGCGCCGAAGGCCGTTTAAAAACGTTGGATGATGTGCGTGGCTTAGTGGTGGACAGCAAAAACGGTATTTCCGTGAGGGTTGGCGATATTGCCGAAGTCAAAATAGGCGCTTTGACCCGTTATGGCGCGGTCAGCAAAAATGGCGTAGGCGAAGCCGTGACCGGCTTAGTGCTAAGCTTGCGGGGGGCGAATGCCCGGCAAACTATTGTCGGCATTGAAGCCAAACTTTCGCAAATCAGCAAAAGCTTCCCCAAAGGCGTGGAGGCGAAAGTCTTTATAACCGGGGCCATTTGGTCGATAAGGCCGTGGACACGGTGCTGCACGCCTTGCTGGAAGCGATTGTCTTGGTGGTGGTGTTGCTGTTGCTATTCTTGGGTAACTTACGGGCCGCCATCGTGGTCGCCTTGGCCTTGCCCTTGGCCGCCTTGTTTACGTTTATATTAATGCACTATATGGGCATGTCCGCGAACTTAATGAGCTTGGGTGGGCTGGCGATAGCCATCGGGATGCTGGTCGATGCCGCCGTGGTCGTCACCGAAAACCTTATCACCCACTTGGCACATACCCAAACCGCCCAACGCCTGCCGCGCCTGCATGTCATCTACCGGGCCACCCGCGAGGTCGCCGCCTCGGTCACTTCGGGCATTTTAATCATCATTATCGTGTTTTTGCCGCTATTGACCCTGCAAGGGCTGGAAGGCAAACTGTTCACCCCAGTTGCCTTAACTATCGTGTTCGCCTTAAGCGGCTCGCTGATTTTGTCACTGACGGTGATTCCGGTGATCGCCTCGTATTTGCTCAAAGAAGTCTCCCATGAAGAGCCGTGGTTGCCGCGCAAGTTACAAGCCTTGTATAAGCCTAGCTTAGCGTGGTGTCTGGACAATAATAAAACCGTCTTTATCGGTGCGGGCGGCCTATTGGCGGCCACTGTCGTGGTGTTCAGCCAAATCGGCAGCACCTTTATGCCGACGATGGACGAAGGCGATATTATTGTGCAATTGGAGAAACTGCCGTCCATCACCTTGGCACAATCGGTGATGCTGGACGGGCAGGTGCAAAAAAACCTGCTCAAAAATATCCCCGAAATTGAGACGGTGGTGTCACGGGTAGGCTCTGACGAGCTGGGCCTAGACCCGATGGGCTTAAACGAAACCGACACCTTTTTGGTGTTGAAGCCAAAAGACCAATGGCATACCCCCGATAAAGACCACCTGATTGAAGACATCCGCAAAGTCATGGAGCAAACCCCCGGCATTGCCTTTGGCTTTACCCAGCCGATAGAAATGCGTGTCTCGGAAATGCTCACCGGCACCCGTGGCGATGTCGCGGTCAAGCTGTTCGGCCCGGATTTGCAGGTGCTAAACGAAAAGGCGGCGGCCATTGCCGAGGTGCTCAAACATATCCAAGGTTCCAGTGACGTGTTCGCCAAGCAAAACGAGGGGATGCAGTTTTTGCAACTGACCATCAACAAAGCCGCCGCCGGACGCTTGGGGCTGGACAGTGACAGCATCGAAACCCTGCTCCGTGCGCAAATCGAAGGGCTTAACCTAGGCATTATCCAAGAAGGCATCAAACGCACCCCGTTGATCTTGCGCGGCAACAGCAATACCGCCAACTTCGACAACTTGCAAATCACCCTGCCCGATGGCAGCCACGTTCCTGTCACCGAAGTGGCGGCCTTGCAAAAAGTTGAGGGCGTGGTGGCGATAGGCCGCGAACACGGGCAACGCTTTACGGTCGTGCGCAGCAATGTCCAAAACCGCGATTTGGTCGGCTTTGTCGAAGAGGCCCGCAAAGCCGTCGCCGACCAAGTGCCATTACCGATAGGCTATACCCTAGAATTCGGCGGCCAATTCGAGAACCAGCAACGCGCCGCCGCCACGTTGTCGGTGGTGGTGCCGGTATCGTTGGGGCTGATTTTCCTGTTGCTGTTCTCTACCTTCGGCTCGGTACGCCAAGCTACCTTGGTGCTGTCGAACATCCCCTTGGCGATGGTCGGCGGGGTGTTCGCCTTGTGGCTATCAGGCGAATACCTCTCCGTACCCGCCTCGGTCGGCTTTATCGCCTTGCTGGGTATCGCGGTGCTCAACGGCGTGGTGATGGTCAGTTATTTTAACCAACTGCTGGCAACGGGTATGGCGATTGGCAAAGTCGTCATCATCGGCTCTTCCCGCCGTCTGCGGCCGGTACTGATGACCGCCAGCATCGCCGCCTTCGGCCTTATTCCCTTACTGTTCGCCACCGGCCCCGGATCGGAAATCCAACGGCCTTTAGCGATAGTGGTAATTGGCGGGCTGGTGTCTTCAACCTTTTTGACACTGTTTTTGCTGCCTATCTTATTTAAGCTGTTTGGGCAGGGGAAAGAGGCTTAAAGTCCACCGCCCCTGTAGAGACGTTGCACTGCAACGTCTCTACAGCCACACGCCCCACATAATACGATAAAAAATAACCCAACGACAGGTAACACCATGACCCAGCATCAAGAATATCTACTGACCCTAAATGTCCCGCCCAGCCTTGAAGAAAGCGTAGTGGACAGTCTTTTAACGCTAGAGTCCGAACACGGGTTCAGCAGCTTCCCCATCAACGCCCACCACCACGAAAACAAAGGCCTCTCGCTCGCCGAACAAGTCAGCGGACGGCAGAAAAAAATCCGTTTCCAGATGTACATCAACGCCGAAGGGCTGGCTGAATTGTTGACGCGCTTAAAGCAAGACTTTGCCGGCGCAGGGGTGCATTACTGGGTTTTGCCCGTGATTGAACGGGGGGAGATTTAGGGATAACAGATTGTTGGCTATCCGGCTTAAGGCGGGCGGGGTGCGGTGAAGCATTTTTTCAAACAAGCCTTCGCCTTTAAATCACGCTGCATCGCCTATTTCTGTACAATAGCCGGTTTATTGGCTTCTATCCCTTTGCTTGCGTGATTATCCGAATTTTCTTGTTGCTGATGGCCTTCGCGGTGGCGGCCTTTATCTCAAGCGACGTGCTGCTGAGATTGGGCTTGCCCTGGTTGCCGGAATTTATCACCCAACTGGGCTTGTCCATTCTGTTAGGCGGGTTTAGCCTGCTGATCCTCAGCGGCTTGGTATTGCTTGGCAAGCGCGTCGGCATGTCGATAAGCGAGTATTTTTCCGCACCACAAACCCAATTGCGTAAACTCTGGTTTACCCAAAACCAACAGCTCAACCTCAGCCAACGGTTCCAGCTACAACAGCTCAAACTGTATCTTAATTACGAAACCCAACGCCGCCGCCTGCTCAACGCCGATAACCAAAGGCAATTACGCGCCCTAGCCAAAACCATCAATAAACAATTGCGCCCGCTCAAAAAACGCGTGCCGAAAACGACTTACCAACAATGGCGGCATGAATTAAGCGTAGGCTTACAACAGCAAGACAGCTTGGCTTTACTGACCTTACAACAAAAAATAGCGACCTGGACACCGACATGAAGCTATTAAATAATCCTTTTTTATCCCTGCTAAACATCTGGCATTCCCTTAAAAAAGCAGACCTTGACTGGCACACCGAGCATCACGGGCAACAGGCGCAACTACGGCACACACACGCCCTGGCAGAACAAGCCTTGGCGGCGGAACTGGCGAAAAGAACCGCCGAACTGACCCATGACATAGCTTTGCTAAAAACTCGCCAAGACACTGAGCTGGAGCTGTTAAAAACCCGCTGCCAGCAGGACATTAAAGACTACCAACACTATTTGCGGTCATTGGAACAACTGAAACACGCCATCAAAGCCAGTTACCAGCATTTGCCGGAAGCCGTCGCCTTCACCATCCACCACCATGCCAAACAGTTGTTAAACCAAATGTGGGAATGTAATGATTTCCAACAAAAAATGCACTATGAGCTGCAATTGTTAACCTTCATGACCACCGTCCATGAAGAAGCCCAGCTACATAAAGAAGGCAAAGACCAAGGGTCGCTGCCGGAGAAAACCTTAAATTTACTCCAGCATTAGGTGTTGTTGAGGCTTTGGTAGTGGGGCAGGGGGAAAGTACATCAGTCCTGAAAGCGGAAAGGCTGTGGTGCAGGGCGCTGTACAACCTGCTTAAAGATAAAGCGCCGTGACATTGTTAGGCTTGCAAGCCCGTGTCGCCAGCCGTTTCACGCGGCAACACTTCGCGCTCTATGGCTGGCAGGGTGTTTTGTTGGGCAAGGCGCAAATCATAAGACGTTTGCAGGTTAAGCCATGATTGGGCATCACCGCCAAAATACCGCGCCAAGCGTAATGCGGTGTCAGGCGTGATGGCACGGCGTTCCTTGACAATTTCATGTAGGCGGCTGGCGGGTACACGCAAAGCCAAGGCCAGCGCACTGACACTCATATTGAGCGGTAACAAAAACTCTTCCCGCAGAATTTCGCCAGGATGGATAGGGTTCAATTTGCCAAGATGGGTGTCGGCAACATCGGAAAAATCAAGGGTGTCCAAATCTTCAATACGAATAGTCATAGTGGTGCATTT
>JAQTNZ010000091.1 GCA_028713595.1 Methylovulum sp.
CGCTCTTCCGATCTGCGATCTGGCGACTTTTTCATCCAGCTTTTTCGGCAAGATATAGACTTTGTTTTCATACTGGGCGGCGTTTTGCCACAATTCGATTTGTGCCAGCACTTGGTTACAGAATGAATTGGACATGACAAAGCTAGGATGTCCGGTCGCGCAGCCTAAGTTGACCAGACGGCCTTCCGCCAAAATAATCAGGCGCTTGCCATCGGGGAAAATGACATGGTCCACTTGTGGCTTGATGTTTTCCCAAGTGTATTGGCGTAATGAGGCAATGTCGATTTCCGCATCAAAATGGCCGATATTGCAGACAATGGCTTGGTCACGCATCGCCTGCATGTGTTCATGGCGGATGATGTTAAAGTTGCCAGTGGCGGTGACGAAAATATTGGCAATTGGCGCAGCATCTTCCATTGTGACCACGCGATAACCTTCCATCGCCGCTTGCAGGGCGCAAATCGGGTCGATTTCGGTGATCCAAACCGTCGCGCCCAAGCCGCGCAGCGATTGCGCACAGCCTTTGCCGACATCGCCATAACCACAGACTACGGCGATTTTGCCGGCAATCATCACGTCGGTGGCGCGTTTGATGCCGTCAACCAACGATTCGCGGCAACCGTAGAGGTTATCGAATTTTGATTTGGTGACTGAGTCATTGACATTAAACGCCGGCACTTTCAAGCTGCCTTTGGCAACCCGTTCGTATAAGCGCAACACGCCCGTAGTGGTTTCTTCCGACAAGCCTTTGACCCCTGCCATCAATTCGGGGAATTTGTCGTGCATCATATTGGTGAGGTCGCCGCCATCATCCAAAATCATATTGGGCCGCCAGCCGTCAGGGCCGATAATGGTCTGCTCGATGCACCATTCGGCTTCTTCTTCGGTTTCGCCTTTCCAAGCGAACACGGGGATGCCCGCCGCCGCCATTGCCGCTGCGGCATGGTCTTGGGTCGAGAAAATATTGCAAGATGACCAGCGCACTTCGGCTCCTAAGGCCGTTAAGGTCTCAATCAGCACCGCTGTTTGGATGGTCATGTGCAAGCAACCGGCGATACGTGCGCCTTTTAACGGCTGTGCCGCGCCAAATTCGCCACGCAAGGCCATTAGACCCGGCATTTCGGTTTCGGCGATATTAGTTTCCTTACGGCCCCAGTCGGCCAGCGCCATATCGGCTACTTTATAATCGTGTTCGCTCATTAGCTATAATCCTGATGAAGTGCTTAGATGCCCGCCGCCGCTTTTAATGCGTCGACTTTGTCGGTTTTTTCCCAGCTAAAGCTGTCTTCGGTACGGCCAAAATGACCATAAGCCGCAGTCAGCTGATAAATCGGTTTTAACAGGTCAAGCATGGCGATCAGGCCTTTAGGGCGCAGGTCAAAAGTGTCACGGACGATTTGCACCAAACGGTCTTCACTCAGCTTGCTGGTGCCGAAGGTTTCCACGCTGATAGAAGTCGGCTCGGCAACGCCGATAGCGTAAGAGACTTGGATTTCGCAACGTTCCGCCAAACCGGCGGCGACGATGTTTTTGGCGACGTAACGCGCCATATAAGCGGCGGAACGGTCAACCTTGGAAGGGTCTTTGCCGGAAAACGCACCGCCACCATGCCGCGCCATACCGCCGTAAGTGTCAACGATAATTTTCCGGCCAGTCAAGCCACAATCGCCCACGGGGCCGCCAATCACGAACTTGCCGGTCGGATTGATAAAATACTTGGTGTCTTTATGCAGCCATTCTTTAGGCAATACATGCAGGATAATATCATCCATCACCGCTTCATACAGGGCTTTTTGGCTGATTTCCGGTGAATGTTGGGTGGACAGCACCACCGCATCAATCGCTACGGGCTTGTTGTTCTCGTAACGGAAGGTGATCTGGCTTTTGGCATCGGGACGCAGCCAAGGCAGGGTCTTATTTTTACGCACTTCAGATTGGCGTTTGACCAGCAAATGCGAATAAGTGATGGGGGCGGGCATAAACACATCGGTTTCGTTGCTGGCATAGCCAAACATCAGGCCTTGGTCGCCAGCGCCTTGCTCATGGTTTTCACTTTCATCAACACCCATCGCAATGTCAGCCGATTGTTTGCCGATAGCGTTCAATACCGCACAGCTTTGCCCGTCAAAGCCAATTTCGCCGTTGTCGTAGCCAATATCACAGACCACTTTGCGCACCAAAGCTTCCATATCCACCCAGGCATCAGTGGTGATTTCACCCGCCAACACCACCATGCCGGTTTTGACCAGCGTTTCACAGGCCACCCTAGATTTAGGGTCTTGCGCCAACAACGCATCCAATACGGCATCGGAAATTTGATCCGCAACCTTATCAGGATGCCCCTCGGACACGGATTCTGATGTAAAAATGAAGTTATTGCTCATGCTATCGCCTCGTTGAAAGATAAAACCCAGATAGACAAAAGGCTGCGTAAGCAGCCTTGTTCTTTATAATGTGGTGGGCCATGTAGGACTTGAACCTACGACCTGCCGATTATGAGTCGGACGCTCTAACCAACTGAGCTAATGGCCCTTGTTTTCCGTTATTTATTCGCCGTCCAAAAAGCACCGAAGCTGTTCGGAACGGGATGGATGCCGTAATTTTCTTAAAGCTTTGGCCTCAATCTGGCGGATGCGCTCGCGCGTCACGTCAAATTGCTTGCCAACCTCTTCCAAGGTATGGTCGGTGTTCATATTGATGCCAAAACGCATACGCAACACTTTGGCTTCGCGGGCCGTCAGCCCTGCCAGCACGTTTTGGGTCGATTCACGAAGACCGGCGATAGTCGCCGCTTCCACTGGGGACAATACTTTACCATCCTCAATGAAATCCCCCAAATGGGAATCTTCATCATCGCCTATCGGCGTTTCCATAGAAATCGGTTCTTTAGCTATTTTCAACACCTTACGGACTTTGTCCTCAGGCATCTCCATACGTTCGGCCAGCTCTTCAGGGGTGGCTTCGCGCCCCATTTCCTGCAAAATCTGCCGTGAAATGCGGTTTAGCTTATTGATGGTCTCGATCATGTGCACCGGAATACGGATGGTGCGGGCCTGGTCGGCGATGGAGCGGGTAATCGCTTGCCGTATCCACCAGGTCGCATAGGTCGAAAACTTGTAACCCCGGCGGTATTCAAATTTGTCAACCGCCTTCATCAAACCGATATTGCCTTCTTGGATCAAGTCCAAAAACTGCAAGCCCCGGTTGGTGTATTTTTTGGCGATGGAAATGACCAGCCGCAAATTGGCCTCGATCATTTCTTTTTTGGCACGCCGCGCCTTGGCCTCACCTATCGACATGCGCCGGTTAATGTCTTTCAGGCCGTTAATGGTCAGGCCATATTGCGCCTCAATTTCCGCCAAGGTTTTTTGGGCTTTCCTTAGCTCTTTCTCATGCGGGGCAAGGCTTTGGGCATATTCATGGCCCGCCTGTAAAAACGGGTCCAGCCATGCGGAATCCGATTCATGCTCAGTGAACGAGATGATAAAGTTTTTGCGCGGCATTTTGGCATACTTGGTGAAAATCTCCAAGATCAGCCGTTCTTGCTCACGCACGGCGGCCACCCCGTTAGGGATAATGCCGGTCAGCTTCTTCAGGTATTGGGGTGTCCACTTAAATTCCATGAACAAGTCAGCCAGCACTTCAAAAGCCGCTTCCGTCTGCGCACTGACATAACCATGCCGCTTGATGGCGGCGGACGCTATGTTCAGCTGTTCCCTTAACGCTTCGACCTTTTCCAGGACTTCTTCGTAGGCCAAGCCCTTAAGCTCGTCTTCGGGAGAGGCATCAACCACCACATCGGCGACAGGTTGGGCGGAAATCAGATCTTCCGGTTCGGTTGACAAATCGACAAAGCCCGAAATAAGGTCTGTCAGGCGCACCCCGCCTTCTTCACCGGAAATGCTGTCAAACGACTGGAGAAAATCTTCGACCACCACGCAAGAGCGGGAAATGGCCTTGACCAATTGTTGCTGGCCTTCCTCGATACGTTTGGCAATTTTTAGTTCATCAGCACGGGTCAGCAACTCGACCGAACCCATTTCACGCATGTACATGCGCACCGGATCGGTGGTGCGGCCAAACTCGCTATCGACAGACGCTAAGGCCGCGACTTCTTCCGCGTCTTCATCATCGGTGGTGACGGTCGCCGAATCGGTAATCAGGGAATCTTCATCAGGAGCCACTTCATAGACTTGGATGCCCATGTCGTTAATCATGGCAATAATGTCTTCAATTTGCTCAGGATCAGCAATATCACTTGGCAAGTGATCGTTCACTTCGGCGTAAGTCAGATAACCCTGAATTTTGCCTTTAGCTATCAGTTGTTTAAGCTGGGACTGCTGTTGTTCTTGATTCATCGTCTTCTCACTGAATACCCTATCCAGCACCACTCTGCTGAACCCGTAATTATACTACAAGATTTTCCTGATTGAAAACCAGTTATTTTCTTGACCTGTGCATCGATAGTTTTCTGAACTCTTCTTTCTCTTGCTCGCTGCCGCTATCCGCTTTAGCCAGTAAGCGGTTAAAGCGGGCATCAATGCCTTGCTCCAGCAATTTTTCCCAAGCCCCACTAAATTCCTGTTCCACACCCGCCTCCAGCTTTATTGCCGCCAGTTGCGTGATAATGCCCTCATCGGGATGACCCCGGTAATGCTCCAACAACACACCTGTGGTGGCGGGTTTTTCCGCCAGCAATACCTGTAAGATAGCCTTAAACTTGTCGGCACCTTTAAAATCCAACGCATCCCAATCCACGCCCTGCTCTTCCAACACGCCAATCAAGCTGGGGATTTGCACCAGCATCGCCAGCGTCCGCCGCTCTAGCGGCGGTGCACTATCTTTTTTCTGGGGCGTACGAGCCAACCTATAATTAAGTCTAGCCGTTTTATCGGAAACGTCCACAGCCGATTTGCTTATTTCTTGCAAACGGGCTTGCATCATGTCCTTGAAGATGCTATCCGGCAACTTTAGCAAATAAGGCTTGGCCTTATTGACATACTGCGCCCGCCCCTCCATTTCGCCCAGATTAAATTCAGAGGCCAAATGGTCAAAAAAGTAATCCGACAACACCGAGGATGCCTGTAAGTCAGCAGAAAACGCGCCAACTCCTTGGCTGCGCACCCAAGAATCAGGGTCATGGCCTTGTGGCAACAGCATGATGCGGATTTGCCGCCCGTCCTGCAACACCGAAAAGGCCGCGTCCATCGCCTTCCAGATCGCCTCCCTGCCCGCATTGTCGCCATCAAAACAAAACACCAGCTCTGGGGTATAGCGGAACAACAACTCCAAATGCGCCTGCGAAACGGCGGTTCCTAAGGCCGCCACCGCATAGCCGATGCCCAGTTGCGCCAAGGCGATGACATCCATATAGCCTTCAACCAGCACTATCCGTTGTGGCTTAGGGTTTGTTTTAAGCAATTCATATAGGCCATACACTTCACGGCCTTTATGAAATAGGGGCGTTTCCGGGGAATTCAAGTATTTTGGCAAAGAATCGTCTAAAACCCGGCCACCAAAGCCAATCACCCGCCCGCGCTTATCTCGGATCGGAAACATGACCCGATGCCGGAACCGCGCATAGACCCCACCATTGTCATTGCCACCTAATAAGCCGACCGCCAGCAAGGCTTGCTGGTCAAAGCGGCCAGTCAAAGCCTGCCAATCCGCTGGCGCATAACCCAAGCGGAACGTGGCTGCGACCTCGCCGCTTAAATCGCGTTTTTTCAGGTAGGCCACCGCTTGTTTGCCCGCCGCACTGGTGCGTAATTGCTGGACATAAAAATCGGCGGCTTGTTCCATCAAGTCATACAAACTTTGCAGGTCGGCCTTGTCGGCAGCCGCAACCGCCGCCTCCCTAGGCACGTCAACACCGGCAAACGCCGCCAAATCCTCGACCGCCTCGACAAAGTCAAGATGGTTGAATTCCATTAAAAAACTGATGGCGTTGCCACTGGCGCCACAACCAAAACAATGGAAAAACTGCTTATTAGAGTTAACGGAGAAGCTGGGGGTTTTTTCGCTATGGAAAGGGCAACGGGCAACATAATTGGCACCCGTTTTTTTTAAGGGGACGTGCGAATCGATCAATTCAACAATATCAATCCGCACCAGCAGATCGTCAATGAATGCGCGGGGAATTCTGCCGCCGGACATGGCTACCAGGACAAAACCGACTTATTCAGCCAGGGCCGCCTTGATCTTGACACCCACTACGGACATATCGGCGCGGCCTTGCATAGGCGTTTTTAACAGCCCCATAACCTTGCCCATGTCTTTGACAGAAACCGCACCCGATTTTGCAATGGCGGTGCTGATCATCTGGTCAATTTCATCGGCGGATAGTGGTTGTGGCAGAAAATCTTGGATCACCAAAATTTCGGCTTCCTCAACGGCCACCAAGTCACTGCGTCCGGCATCGCCATATTGGCGGATCGACTCGCGCCGTTGCTTGAGCATCTTGTCCAGCACCAAGACGGTACGCTGGTCGTCCAAAACGATGCGCTCATCAACCTCAACTTGCTTGATGGCGGACAAAATCAGGCGGATCACGCCCAATCTGGCCTTTGCGCCGCTTTTCATCGCGGCTTTCATTTCGTCCTTAATGCGGTCGGTCAATAAGCCACTCATAATCAGACGGCTGGACGGCCACGGCGCAGGTTTTTCAGTGCGTAACGCTCACGCGCCAATTTCTTCAAATGCCGTTTGACCGCCGCCGCACCCTTGCGTTTACGTTCGGCGGTGGGTTTTTCATAAAACTCACGGCGGCGCACTTCCGCTAAAACACCCGCTTTTTCACAAGCGCGTTTAAAGCGGCGAATAGCAATGTCAAAAGGTTCGTTTTCTTTAATTTTTACTGACGGCATTATGTGGTTCCAAGTGTGATAATATTAAAACAAGGCGCCCAGTGATAGACTGAGCTTAAAAAGCCTTGAATTATACCTTTACTTTAGCCATTTTCAAAAACTCAATGTACGTTTTAGGCATAGAAACTTCTTGTGACGAGACGGGGGTCGCCATTTATCACCCCGAACAAGGCTTGGTCAGCCATTTTTTATACAGCCAAACCGACATGCACAGCGAGTATGGCGGGGTGGTGCCGGAGCTGGCTTCGCGTGACCATATCCGCAAATTGGCCCCGCTTATCAAGCAAACCCTGCATGACAGCCAGCTCGCCAACAACGAGATCGGTGGCATTGCCTACACCGCAGGGCCGGGCCTGATGGGCGCGTTGCTGGTCGGGGCGGCCACTGCCAGAAGTTTGGCCTGGGCTTGGCAAATCCCGGCAATAGCCGTCCATCATTTGGAAGGCCACCTGCTCGCCCCGATGCTGGAAGACCAGCCGCCCACCTTCCCCTTTGTCGCCCTGTTGATCTCCGGCGGGCATACCATGCTGGTGCGGGTGGACGGCATCGGCCACTACCAATTGCTCGGCGAATCGTTGGATGACGCCGCTGGCGAGGCTTTCGACAAGACCGCCAAATTATTGGGCCTAGGTTATCCGGGCGGCCCGAAACTGGCGGAATTGGCCGAGCATGGCAGGCCAACGGCCTTTACCTTCCCCCGCCCTATGACTGACCGCCCTGGCCTGGATTTTAGCTTTAGCGGCTTAAAAACCTTCGCCCTTAACACCTTCAATGCCTCGGCACAAACCGAGCAAGATAAGGCCGATATTGCCGCCGCATTCCAAACCGCCGTCACCGAGACCTTGACCATCAAATGCCGCCGCGCCTTACAACAGACGGGCCTGCACAGCCTAGTGGCCGCAGGTGGTGTCAGTGCCAACCATTCTATCCGCAACGCCCTGACCGAAATGGCGGCGCGGGAAAAGACGGACATTTATTTTCCACGGCTACCATTTTGTACTGATAACGGCGCTATGATTGCCTACGCCGGTTGCCAGCGGCTATTGGCGGGACAACACCAAGACCTGAGGATTTTTGCCAGGCCGCGTTGGCCTATGGTGGAGTTGTCCGGTTGCGGGTAAGCCAACACCAAAAACCTTAAATGTGAATTAAGAGCTAAATAGAAGCCAAGGCATGTATGGCGTTAAACTATTGGGGAAGACATCACCCAACCCCAACAGCGGAGTGCCCCATGCCCTGGCAAGAACGATTAATAACAATTT
>JAQTNZ010000092.1 GCA_028713595.1 Methylovulum sp.
TCTAGCGAGTCGCCGAACCACGCGTCATTAGTGACGTTGACCAGATAGGCGGCTTGCGGCAAGCCGACACTATTGGCATCGCCAAACGCATCTTCATAGCAGATGGAGGTGATAAAGGGATAACCACCCGCTTGCAACAAGGGTTGCTGGTCGCCACCGGCGGTAAAATCGCCCAGCCTGATGTCCAATTTGCTGAGGATGTAACTGGACAGCGGTTGCCAAGGCATGTATTCGCCAAAGGGCAACAGGTGGTTTTTACTGTATATGCCTTGGCTACGCCCTAGGGTCAGTACCGAGTTATACATTTTGGTGTCGGTGTCGCCTTCGGCGGGTAGGCTGACGATTAAGTCGGTGTGGTGCTGGAGGGCTTCGGCTTGTAGGGGGGTGAGGTAAAAGCCTTCGACTTCGGACAAGTAGGCGGGTATCGCGGTTTCCGGCCAGACGATGATGTCCGCGCCCCAGTGTTGGGCGGTGAGGTCTTTGTACAGGGTCATGGTTTTTAGCTGGTTTTCCGGCAACCATTTTTGGTCTTGGCTGATGTTGCCTTGGATTAGCACCACCTGTAAGGCGGGGCCTATGGGGTGAGTCCATTGGATGCTCTGCAACCCAGCACCCACCAGCCAGATTATCACCACCCCCGCACCCGTCCAGCGCCGTTGTTGGGGGCGGTGCAAAAAGGCGACTACGAGGGCGGCGGTTAAGGCGAGCAGAAAACCCGTGCCGTAAGCGCCCACCAGCGGGATATAGCCCGCCAAGGGGCTGTGCAGTTGCGAGTAGGCACCCAGCAACCACGGGAAGCCGTTAAGTAATAACACGCCCCGAAAATAGTCCACCAACGCCCACAGCAGCGGCAAGCCGAGCAGGCTACGGTTGGCGCGGCAAATGACCGCCAGCCACCCCACCAAAGCCGGAAACAACGCCCAGAAGCCAAAGAACAAGGTGGTCAACGCGCCAGCGCTTAAGAATCCGGCATGGCCGTAATCATGGATGCTGACATACACCCACGACACGCCCAAGCCAAACGCGCCTAAGCCAAACAGATAACCCCGCCGCAGGGCGCGTAAGGGTGTGGCATAACGCCATCCTGCAAACAGCAGGATCAGAGCCAGCGGGGCGAGGGCGCTGTAGTTGAACGGCGCGAAGCTGAAGGTGAACAAGCCGCCCGCCAGCAACGCGAGCCAGTCGCGGAACAGGTCGCTGTGTAGGTGTTTGCTGAAAAAGGGTAGGGCTGGTGTCGGCATAATCGGCTGGAGGGTAAGAGTCATTGCCATTAAGTTAATAATTTGTTCATTTAATTTCAACAAGATAAAAGTAGATCACTCGTTCCCACACGCTGTGTGGGAATGCCGTGGGGACGCGCCGCGTCCCGTTTTACACACCGCAGCGCGGATGACACTGCATTCCCACGCGGCGCGTAGGAACGAGAACAATATTTTTATCTTGTTGAAATTACAGCTATATCACTTAACTTAATGGCAGTGAGGGTAAGAGTGGGTCTTAGGATTCTGCCAGTCATGGCGGTTAAAAGCAACTCAACAGCCCTGCTATAGCGGCGATAAGCCCTAGCTAACTTAGGGTTGCCGTTGGTGCCCGTTGGCGTAACGCCGCCGTTAAGTTAATTGTTTTTATATTTATAATCAATGGGATGTAATTATAAGTCCTGCCAGTTTTCCGATATACGTCATTTGACTGATGAGTCAGATGACGCATTGTGAAATATTCACACAAGCCAAATAATCTCAGCCAGCCGTACTGCATGGCTACATCAAGCGACGCTTGATGTATCAATCAACGCAAGCTTAAGATCAAAGGGGCTTAACATGAATAATTCAAGCAAGCATTTAGCAAAAATCCATCGGGTTAGGTGGTTGCCGATGATGACTTTAACGGCTGTGGTGGCCGGGCATTCATCTGTTTCTCAAGCGGGGGCAACGTTTAAGATTGATGATACCAAATGGATTAGCCTCGGGGCGGGTTTGAGAACGAGCTTTTCGTCCGTAGAAGATAAAGCGGGGAATGTCGGGGGAGATAAAAAATGGACGAGCGATTTCACCCTGAACAACCTCCGTTTGTATATGAACGGTCAAATCCATAAATACATCAAATTTACCTTTAACACGGAATGTCCCGGTTGTAATGGTCACGACCAAGCCAATATCCAAGTCTTGGACGGTATCGTCCAGTTTGAGTTCAATCCCTACACCAATATCTGGGCAGGTCGGCAGTTGGTGCCCGAAGGCCGTTTGGAAATGAACGGGCCGTTTTACAGTGCTACCTTTGAGCCTTTTAAAGCGCCTTTTGAACCTTCTGATTCAAATATTCAGGGTGTGCTAGGCGGAATGGATGCCGGTACTTATGGCCGTGATGAGGGTATCAACTATTGGGGCGCGGCTTTGGACGGCCATTTGAAATATGTGTTTGGCGCTTTCCAAGGCTTAAAACACAATAAGAGCGCCGCTAATGCCGATGGCAATCTCCTTTATGGTACCCGTATCGCTTACAACATACTGAACGCGGAAAAAGCACCGGGTTATTACTCAGGCGGTACGGCCTACGGTGGTGATGGTGATGTGCTGACTGTCGCTGGTTTTGCCCAATACCAAGAAGATGGCGCGGGCACTAACGCCAACGCGGGCAATTTCTTGCTTGCGGGTGGCGATATTAAGTTTGAAAAAGTGTTGGCTAATGATGCGGTACTGACTATGAATACCGAATATAAAAATTTTGGTATTGATTATCTCCACGGCGCTCCTGGTGCCAATGACCCGACAACTTTCTATGTCGGTGGCGGCGGTGGCGGTCTGACTAACGGCTTCCAAGGCGATTCTGTCACCGGCAACCTGCTGTATCTGATCCCCAAAAAAGTTTGGGTAGGCAAATTCCAACCTTACATCATGTACACCCAAGTCAACACGCGCCAAGGTTACTCTAGCACCCCTTTCGGCTCTAATGTTAAGCAAGACCAAAGCGAATATGAAGGCGGCGTGAACTATATCATTGATGGTCATAATGCCCGTGTCTCCTTGTTATGGCAAGGCGGTGATTTATCGGCGGGTGGCGCGATCTATAACCCTAGTGCCAACGGCACGTTTGTCAACGCTATCAAGCTTGGCGTGCAGATCCAAATCTAATCCAACGTGTATAAATGCTAAGGAACAAGAATATGTTTAATACAATTGCAAATAAGTTTGCCAAAAAACTACTGTTAGCAGCCATCACCGCTGCGGCAGCGGGCTTTTTCCCCGCTGCCCACGCCGAGGACACCATTAAAGTCGGCGTGTTGCATTCCCTATCCGGTACGATGGCGATCAGTGAGACCACGCTGAAAGACACCATGTTGATGCTGATTGACGAGCAAAACAAAAAAGGCGGTTTGTTGGGCAAAAAACTGGAAGCGGTGGTGGTTGACCCGGCCTCAAACTGGCCGTTATTCGCGGAAAAAGCCCGCGAGTTGTTGACCAAGGATAAGGTCGCGGCCATTTTTGGTTGCTGGACTTCCGTGTCACGCAAATCGGTGCTGCCGGTTATTGAAGAGCTGAACGGCATCCTGTTTTATCCGGTGCAGTACGAAGGTGAAGAATCCTCGAAAAACGTCTTTTATACGGGTGCGGCGCCTAACCAGCAAGCCATTCCGGCGGTTGATTATCTGATGAACGATTTGGGGGTTAAGCGTTGGGTCTTGGCGGGTACGGATTACGTCTATCCCCGCACCACTAACAAAATTTTGGAAGCGTACTTGAAATCCAAAAAAGTGGCGAAAAAGGACATCATGATTAATTACACGCCTTTCGGCCATTCCGATTGGCAAAGCATTGTCGCCGACATTAAAAAATTCGGTTCGACAGGCAAGAAAACCGCCGTGGTTTCCACCATCAACGGTGACGCTAACGTGCCGTTCTATAAAGAACTGGGCAACCAAGGCGTATCGGCGGAAAGTATCCCTGTCGTGGCCTTCTCGGTGGGTGAAGAAGAGTTGTCAGGCATTGACACCAAGCCGTTGGTCGGGCACTTGGCGGCATGGAACTATTTCATGAGCGTTGACACCACCAAAAACTCGGCTTTTATCAAACAATGGCATGACTTTATCAAAAACCCAAAACGGGTGACTAATGACCCGATGGAAGCGCATTACATCGGCTTTAATATGTGGGTGAAAGCGGTCGAAAAAGCCGGAACCACTGATCCTGAAGCCGTACAAAAAGCCATTATCGGTGTGGAATACCCCAACTTGACCGGAGGCATGGCGAAAATGCTGCCTAACCACCATATCAGCAAACCCGTATTAATCGGTGAAATTCAGGATGACGGCCAATTTGTCACGGTCTGGCAAACCAATAAGTTGATTGATGGCGATGCTTGGTCGGATTTCTTGCCAGAAAGCAAACCTATCATTGCTGATTGGACAGCGCCTATCAATTGCGGCAACTACAATACCAAAACCAAAAAGTGTTCAGGACAAAACTACTAAGTTAGTAGCCTGATGCAATAGTAGATAAGGCTTGGCTTGCCCAACACCCTGTGCAAGCCAAGCCAGACCCGTATGTTTTGGTGGGATAAGGGGCGGTGGCAATGTGCCAAAGCCTGTAGGGCTGCCCATCACAAGCCACAATCCGACAAGGAAATGCTATGAACATCCTCTCATTAACGCGATTCCAGCCTGTGCTCGCGCTGCTGATGCTGGCATTTTCGCTGGCGGCGCACAGTGATCCTGAAACTGTCAGCCAACCGTGGCAGCAAGCCTTAAACAGCTTGGCGCAAGGTTCTATGGCCGAACGCGAACAAGCGATTATGCAGCTTGCCGACATTAAGGACGCGCATAATCTGACGATTTTACAAGCTTTGCTAGATGGCAAGCTATTCACCACCAAAACCGATGCCAAACTGGTGATCGGTACCGACAACCAACAAGGCTTTACCATCAGCGATGCCGTTAGTGGTGCGGACTTGGGCGCTGTTGAGCATGATGCTTTGAGCAAAATCAATTTGACCAACAAAATGCGCGGAACACTGAGGAAAATTATCGGCGAATTGGAATTAAGCGCCGATGACCCGAAAGTACGGCTGGCCGCCGTCAAGGCTATGGCTAAGGAAGCCGATGACAGGGTCTTGACGTTATTGCGCGAGCGGGCCGATAAGGAACCGGATGAAGCCGTTCGGCAAGCCATTAAAGTGACGTTGCTGTTACAGGATATGGACAGCAGTGATAAAGCCACACGGATCATGGCGATAGAAGCGTTAAAAACCAAAAATAGCCAAGAAGTGGCCAACCGTTTGAATACTATGGTCGAAAAGGACGAGAATGGCGAGTTTATCGAGCCTGACGAAGATATACGCAATCTGGCCAAAGCCGCCTTGATTAATATCAATAATCGCCTGCAACTGTATAGCTCCATAGAAACCGTATTTTTTGGCCTAAGCCTAGGGGCGGTGTTGGTGTTGTCGGCTATTGGTTTGGCGATTACCTTCGGGGTAATGGGGGTCATTAATATGGCGCACGGCGAACTGATGATGCTGGGCGCGTATACCACTTATGTCATGCAGCAACTGATGCCCAACCATTTGGGCATTTCCGTGTTGCTGGCCATCCCCGCCGCCTTTGTCATTTCCGCATTGGTCGGTATTGCCATAGAGCGCGGCATTATCCGCTTCCTTTACGGTCGGCCTTTAGAAACCTTATTGGCCACTTTTGGTGTGAGCTTGATCTTACAGCAAAGCGTGCGCTCGATTTTCTCACCGTTAAACCGCAGTGTCGCCACCCCTGAATGGATGAGCGGTTCGTGGCAAATCAATGATTTCTTGTCACTGACTTGGAACCGTTTTTACATCTTGGTGTTTTGTTTGTTGGTGTTTGTGCTGCTCTTACAAATCCTCAAGCGTACCCGTTTAGGCTTGGAAGTGCGGGCGGTAGCGCAAAACCGCAAAATGGCGAAAGCGATGGGCATACCCACGGCGCGGGTCGATGCTATGACCTTTGGTTTAGGCTCCGGTATTGCCGGAGTCGCCGGAGTGGCGTTAAGCCAAATCACCAACGTCGGCCCCAATCTGGGGCAGGCTTATATTGTCGATTCGTTCATGGTCGTGGTGTTCGGCGGGGTCGGCAATTTGCTGGGCACGTTGGTGGCCGGTTTCTCCTTAGGGATAGCCAATAAATTTTTGGAACCTTTTGCCGGTGCGGTGTTGGCAAAAATTTTGGTGCTGGTGTTCATCATTTTGTTTATCCAGAAACGTCCGCGTGGCCTGTTTCCGCAAAAGGGCAGGGCGGCGGATTCTTAATGTTGACTAGGTGCTATTCCAATAGGGTTCTGAATAAGGTTCTGATATGAAATTATTAACATTAGCAAGCCAAGATAAAACCTGCACCACCGTGTTGATGCTGTTGGCGGCGGTGACGTTTATCATCCCGTTATGCAATATGCTGACCCCCGTCGGTTCGCCCCTGCATTTTTCCGCCTATACCGTGTCTTTAATAGGCAAATACCTCACCTTTGCCTTACTGGGCATGTCCTTGGATTTGGTCTGGGGATATTGCGGTATTTTGGCGCTCGGTCATGGCGCCTTTTTCGCACTGGGCGGTTATGCGATGGGCATGTATTTGATGCGGCAAATCGGCACGCGTGGCGTGTACGGTGATCCCTTATTGCCTGACTTTATGGTTTTTCTTAACTGGAAAGAATTGCCTTGGTACTGGTTCGGCTTTGATAACTTCGGCTTTGCCCTGCTGATGGTGGTCTTAGCACCTGGCATCCTGGCTTTTGTTTTCGGCTGGTTGGCATTCCGCTCCCGCGTTACTGGGGTGTATTTGTCGATTATCACCCAAGCGTTGACTTACGCGCTGTTGCTGGCTTTTTTCCGCAATGAAATGGGCTTTGGTGGTAACAACGGCCTGACTGATTTTAAGGACATCTTAGGCTTTAACATCCAATCGGAAGCGGTGCGCTCGATGCTGTTGCTGCTGTCTGGCTTGTCCTTAATCGGCGCGTTTTTGCTCTGTCGTTGGATAGTCAACACCAAGCTAGGACGGGTGGTGACGGCGATACGCGACCAAGAATCGCGGGTACGTTTCTTAGGCTATCGGGTGGAAATGTTCAAGCTGTGGATATTCGTGTTCGCGGCGATGTTGGCAGGGGTTGCCGGCGCCTTGTATGTGCCGCAAGTCGGCATCATCAACCCCAGCGAATTTACCCCGCTCAATTCCTTGGAAATCGTCGTCTGGGTGGCTATGGGCGGACGCGGCACTTTATACGGGGCGATTATCGGCGCGGTAGTGGTCAATTATGGCAAAACCGTGTTGACGGGGTTAATGCCGGAAATCTGGCTATTTACGTTAGGCGCGGTGTTCATCGTCATCACCTTATTATTGCCTGAGGGTATCGTCGGCCTGTTGCGGCGCAAACTAAAGGAGCAACACGCATGAAAACCTTTGCGGAAAATCTGTTTGGTGAAGACGACAAGGTCAAAGCCAGTAGTCTGGTGGTGGAGGGCGAGTTGGACACCCGCCACGGGCCTATCTTGTATATGGAAGATGTCAGTGTCAGTTTTGACGGTTTTAAGGCGCTCAACAAGCTTTCCCTTTACATTGATGCAGGGGAGTTGCGTTGCCTGATTGGCCCTAATGGCGCGGGTAAGACCACTTTAATGGATGTCATTACCGGCAAGACCCGCCCTGATACCGGATCGGTATTTTTTGGGCAAACCATCGATTTGTTGCAAATGGATGAACCCGCCATCGCCCAAGCGGGGATTTGCCGGAAGTTTCAAAAACCCAGCGTATTCGATGCCTTGAGCGTATTTGAAAATCTGGAATTGGCCCTAAAAGCCGACAAGGGTGCTTGGCAAACCCTGTTTTTCCGTTTAACAGGCGAACAGCGCGAGCGTATCAGGCATATTATGGAAACTGTTGGTTTAAGCGCTTTTGCCAAGGAGCGGGCAGGCATCCTCTCGCATGGGCAAAAACAATGGCTGGAAATTGGCATGTTGCTGATGCAAGAGCCCGAGCTGCTGATGCTCGACGAACCCATTGCCGGCATGAGTGCACGCGAGCGCGAACTCACGGCAGAACTTCTGCAGCGCATTTGCAAAAAC
>JAQTNZ010000093.1 GCA_028713595.1 Methylovulum sp.
CCCATTCGTTCAAACCTACGTTAGGCAGAATCATGAAAGGACCAACTACTGATACCAAGTATTGCAGAGACAAACCTTGTTGGTAAGCTGGCAATCTGGTTTTGGCATACAAGAAAGCTGCACCACCAGTGATGATGTAGATAGGGTAGCTCAAATAGAATTCGATGATGTGACTTGGAGTGAAGTCAGTGTCACGAACGATAGTTTGATGCCAAGTACCATCTTGCTCTGTAAAGTAGCTAGCACCGTAGTAGATAGCGATGCCGTACATTACCAACCAAACCCAATGAGTGAAATGTCTTCTCAATTCTTCTCTTGGAGTGATTGACATAACTTTACGGTCACGAGTTTTCCAGATGTAACCCCACAGGATACCTGCAGTAGAAACTTCCAAAACGAATTCGATGTACAGGAAGTTCATCCAGTATGTTTCGAATTCAGGTGCGAATGAATCCAGACCAGCTGACCAGCCGTAGACACCTTCATACCAACGAACCCAACCGTAGAAAACTATGTAAACTAGGGCACCTAGATACATATTTTTTTTATTTAACAGCGGTGCTTCCGCAGCATCAGCTTTCACTGATTCAGTTGTAGCTGCCATTTCTATCTCCTAAAAATTATTAAACTCTCAGATATTATCTGATTATCGATAGTAACAATTCCCTTTTGCCCATCCCCAATAGTGCTACTATTAAGAAAGACACCAACTCTATTTGGTGAGTAATCAGTCTACCAGTTCGGTTAACCTTGTCAAGCCTAATCATTCCAGAAAATGATATGGGACGTGATAATTTATATTTGCTAAAAATATACATACTCTTAAGATATTGATGTCTGTTAAAATTCTTTAAATAACTCTAAATCTATATTGCCTTAAGAAAATCTAATTTTATGAAAACCTTCCTCAAAAAGCACCCAGCCTTTGTATTGATTATCGGCCTTTGCGCATTGTTCTTCACCCAGCAAAAAGTGGTCATGCCGCTGGTCTATGAGGTCATCAAATCTGACCTGTTTTTGGTCGACAGCAATGACAAGGCCAGCCAGCTGCCGATTTCCACGCATTTGACCGAATTGGCCTTTAACAACTGCAACCAATACATCAAATCGAAGTTGGCATCGAAGATCACCATTACGTTCCCCAGCAAACCGATTAATGCCTGGAGCCTTGGCAACTACCAATATGTCATCAACGCCGAAATCACCACCGGTAGCGACCCGACCAAAACCAGCACCCACAAGTATGCGTGCCGGATCATTTATAACAACGGCGATGACCAAGAGGGTGTCGAAGACTTTAAAAATTGGACGGTTGATGGCCTGTCTGGCTTGGAAAACATTTAAGACCGGATCAGTGGTCAAAATGGCAGGAAATGGCTTAGGCGCATAACTGGTATGGCAATAAGCCCGATAGATTAGCCCTTACGCGCTGCACGACAAAAGGCCGTAGCGCGTAAGGGCGCATTTTTATGGCACCTGGGAATCTGGCGTTAATTTCCCGCCCTTAGCTGACTGTTTGGCTGTTCAAATAATCATCATAACTACCGTTAAAATCAACGATGCCGTGGGGGGTCAGTTCGATGATACGGGTTGCCAACGAAGAAACGAATTCCCGGTCATGACTGACAAAAATTAAGGTGCCGGGGTAGTTTTCCAGAGCGCTGTTTAACGATTCAATAGATTCCATATCCAAATGATTGGTTGGTTCGTCCATTACCATGATATTGTTTTTTTGCAGGATCAGCTTACCGAACAACATCCGCCCTTTTTCCCCTCCCGACAGCACTTGTACGTTTTTATTAATGTCGTCTTGGGAAAACAGCAATCGCCCTAGGGTGCCACGGATGGTTTGGTCATCATCGGAATCTTTGCGCCATTGCCCCATCCATTCAATCAGGGTCATCGGTTCGGTAAAATCCTCGGCGTGGTCTTGGGCAAAATAGCCGACTTCCGAGTTTTCCGACCATTTGACCATGCCCGTGTCAGGAGCCAACTCACCGACTAGCGTTTTCAATAACGTGGATTTCCCAATACCGTTAGGGCCGATCACCGCGACGCGCTCGCCAACGGCGATCATCAGGTTGAGGTTTTGGAACAATGGCCCGTTTCCGTAACCTTTGCTCAATCCTTCAACTTCCAAGGCCAGACGGTGCAGCTTTTTGGTTTGGTCAAAGCGGATGAAAGGGTTGACGCGGCTGGAGGGCTTGACTTCATCAAGCTTGATTTTATCCAATTGTTTTGCGCGTGAGGTGGCCTGCTTGGCTTTTGAAGCATTGGCGGAAAAACGGCTCACGAAGGTCTGCAATTCGGCAATCTGGGCTTTTTTCTTGGCGTTGCCCGCCAACAAACGTTCGCGCACTTCGGTGACGGCCAGCATATAATCATCATAATTGCCAGGATAAACACGCAGTTCGCCATAATCCATATCCGCCATGTGGGTGCAGACACTGTTCAAAAAATGGCGGTCATGCGAGATAATAATCATGGTGCAATCGCGATCGTTAAGGACGTTTTCCAGCCACCTGATGGTGTTGATGTCCAAGTTGTTGGTCGGCTCATCCAATAACATGATATCAGGGTTAGCGAATAGGGCTTGCGCCAACAGCACCCGCAGCTTCCAACCGGGGGCGACCGCGCTCATTAGGCCATAATGCTGCTCCAAAGGAATGTCCAAGCCCAGTAAGATTTCACCGGCACGGGATTCGGCGGTGTAACCATCCATTTCGGCAAACTCGACTTCCAACTCGGCCACTTGCATGCCTTCTTCTTCGCTCATGTCCGGTAAGGCATAAATGCGGTCACGCTCTTGTTTGACCTGCCAAAGCTCTTTATGCCCCATAATGACCGTGTCGATGACGCTAAACTCTTCAAAGGCAAATTGATCTTGGCGTAGGTTGCCCAACCTCTCGTTAGGCGTGACGCTGACGTTGCCGGCCGAAGGCTCCAAATCGCCGCTGAGGATTTTCATAAACGTGGATTTGCCGCAGCCGTTAGCACCAATCAGGCCGTAACGGTTGCCGTCGCCAAATTTGACGGAGACGTTTTCAAACAAGGGCTTTGCCCCAAATTGCATGGTTATGTTGGCTGTAGAGATCAAGATAAGGTTCCGAAAGGTAGATTGAATATGTTAGGGCGCATAGTTTAGCGTAATGTTGGCGCTTTCGCGGCGAATATCGCTTAAGTGCCGAAGAATCGAGCCAACCCGCCCATACAATGCTACCCTCACTTGCCACTTAAAATACCGCTTTCAATCCACCGACCCGCGCCGAAACAGCAAAGCACCAACATCGCTATAAGCCTCACCGTGCGCCGTCCCGACCGGTGCCAATTGGTAATCGCCTTCACGCAACAACATATCACCCAAAAACAATTCGCCGTTGAGCATCATACATTCCTCATGCTGGGAATGGGTGTGCAAACCCACGCTTGCCCCTGGCTGCAAGCGGATCAGAGCCGATGACAATACACTGTCAGCATAGAGGATTTTTCTGGACACCCCCGCTCCGATAGGATGCCAACCGAGATCGTCATTGGCAAACACCGTGCTAGTAACCCCCTCCCCAAAAGGCAATAAGCCGCCTAACACTTCACGGGTGACACCGGGCGGATAGCCCAGCGAAGTGCCGCGCAAATAGGCCAACGCCCCTTGCCGTGATTGGATACGCTGATGACGGCTACCCGCTGGTGCAAGATGGTAATCCAACACGCCCAATTGCAAATCACCCACTTGCAAGCCACCGCTTAAGACAATGCCTTCTTCCAACCAATTGTGCCGATGCTCAGGCAATTGTGTACCTGGAGCAAAGTCAATTAGCACTGAATTGCCCTGGTCGCCCAGCCACAACACCTTAAAGCGAATACCGGGCTTAAGCGTTTGCCATGCGCCATTTTTGGCCCTGACCGTCAACAGGCGGCTATGCTCATCGGCACTTCGTGCAATACGCCCCTGTAAGCGGTGGGCCAAACCCTGCCGGATACTTGGCGGGGGCGGTATCGGCGCAATGTGTCCGGCCAGCAAAGCGGCCAAATCGGTGGTTGCCGATACGTTACCGATAGGTTCTAAGTGGTCTGTTTTACTAGTCATATCATTACGGTCAATAGTCGGCAGTTACTGCCAGTGTTTGTTTAAGGCTCAAGAGGGCGCGGCGGATATGCGACTTTACCGTACCTAGCGGCAAATCCATGTGCAGAGCAATTTCATCATGGCTTAAGCCGCGAAAAAAAGCCAATGCCACCAATTGCCTAGGCAAGGGTGCCAACTGCTGCAAAGCCGTGTGAATGCAGCTATTTTCTTCAACTGCCGCAAGCAAATCCTGGGGATTGCCTCCCGCCAAAAAAACCGTGGCCGCCGCGTCATCAGCGACCTCTTCCCCCCTCATGTCCGAGCGCCGCAGTGCGTCCAAGGCACGGCTACGGGCAATAGTCATGACCCAAGCCACCACACTGCCACGCTGGGCATCAAAACGCGGGGCTTGCCGCCAGACTTGCCAAAACACATCTTCGGTGACTTCCTCGGCCAGCGGGGCATGACGGGTGATCCTTAAGGCCAAACCGTACACACGTTCCAAAAGCTGCTCATACAAGGCGGCAAAAGCCCGTTGGTCTTGGTCGATAATACGCTCGATTAATGCCTGCAAATGCGGCTCATCAGGCATGGATAACCCAGAACATAAGGCAAAGGCGGTGCTGCCGATAGCCTCATGATCTTGGCGATCGGCAAGGTAAGTATCCATCAGGTCATCTCTGTCAGTGCCGGAAGTTCCGTTCATTAGTATCATTAACCTTGTATACGCAGAGGATGGGTTATTGGATGCAACACTGACCCAGTCTTGTTGAAAATATCATGCCACCGCTGGTTCTTGCTCCTTAAACTGCATCGAATGCAAGCGGGCATAAGCACCGTTTTTTGCCAACAATTCGCCATGCGAACCGCGCTCGACAATGCGCCCCCGCTCCATAACCAAAATGACATCGGCATTTTCAATCGTTGACAAACGATGGGCAATGACCAAGGTGGTACGGTTGCCCATAACCTTTTGCAAAGCGGCCTGGATATAGCGCTCGGACTCGGTGTCCAACGCCGAGGTGGCTTCATCCAGTATCAAAATAGGCGCATCCTTCAATAAGGCACGGGCCAAGGCCAAACGCTGACGTTGTCCGCCTGACAATTTCACGCCATTTTCACCGATTTGGGTATCTAAGCCATGTTCGAGCTTACCGACAAACTCCATCGTATAAGCATCGGTGGCGGCTTGCTCTATTGCACTACGGCTGGCTCCAGCCAACGCGCCGTAAGCGATATTATTAGCAATGGTGTCATTAAATAAAATCACTTGCTGGTTCACCAAAGCGATATGCTGACGCAAATTGGCTAATTTGTAGTCATTAATGTCCACGCCATCCAGTAAAATCTGCCCGCTGTGGTAAGGATAAAACCGTGACACCAAGTTCACCAAGGTGCTTTTGCCGCCGCCGGATGCGCCCACCAATGCAATAGTTTGCCCTGGCTCGGCCTTAAAATTGATGTCTATCAGCGCCGACTCACTAGCGCCTGCGTATTGGAAAGTCAGGTTTTTAAACTCCAATGCCCCTTGGCATTGCTGGCTTTGATAACTGCCGCCGTCAGGCTCGCTGTCGGCATCCAATATCTCAAACAGGGAATTGGCCGCGACAATGCCACGTTGGATATCGCTGTTGGCATCGCTTAATTGCCGAAACGGCCTGGGCAACAAAAAAGCGGCGGTCAAATAGGCGACAAATGAGCCGACACTGGATTGCTCCATAAAAAATAAGGCCATATACATTAAAAACGCCAAGGCGATGGCAATCACCAACTGCATGGCTTGGTTGTGTATCGCGCCAGTCGTGGTGGCTTTCAGCGATTGGCGGCGGTTATACAGGCTGCTGTCCAAAAATCGCCGTTGCTCATAGGCTTCCCCACCGTAACTGCGGACGATACGATGACCGTTGACCAATTCCGAGGTGATATGGGTCATGTCACCTATTGAATCTTGGATACGCTGGCTTAACATCCGCAAACGCTTGCTGACATAATTGACCAGCAAGGCAATAATCGGTGCCACCACCAAAAACACCAATGACAACAGCCAGTTAACATAGAAAAGGTAAATCAGCAAACCTAATGCGGTCAAGCCTTCCTGCACCACCTTACGCACCGCATCGGTGGTGGCCTGCGCCACTTGCCCAACATTGTGGGTAATTCTGGAAATCATATAACCGCTATTATTGTCGTCAAAATAGGTGGTCGGCAACTGCGTATATTTATCAAAAATCTCGCAACGTAAGGTATGGATCACATTCAGCGACACTTTAGCCAGAAAGTAGTTGCCCAGATAATTGCCGATACCGCGCATAACAACCAAGCCACTGAAAAACAAAGGCAAATAATACATTTTCTCGCGTGATTTGGCTTGCAAGGTATCAATAATTTGCTGGATGAGACTGGCAAATAAAGGCTGGGTGCTAGAGTAAATCAGGAAGCCGAAAATACTGATGATAAACAACCGCCGATGGGGCTTGATATAAGTGAGCAGCCGCCGGTAAATTTCGCCGTTGGTTTTTGATGTGTTGTGCATAGTAGTTATTGTAATATAAAGGCGTTCGCGCCCTGTGCGGCTATCAACAGCCGAATCATTGTCGTTATGTGGAGCCTAAAGTTAGCCCATACCCTGATACTTCACCTCAGCTATAATCCCATGGCCCATTTATACTTTTTAATAAGTTGAACAGATGCCAATTCGCCAAAAACCTGCTAACCTATCAATATTAATATCCTTAGGTGAGCCGTATGCAAGTCCTTGTCCATTTACCTGACGATTTAGCCAATCGGTTTAAATCCACAGTACCCAAACGGTTACGTAGCGCATTCATTGCCGATTTGCTCAGCAAGGCCATTCCTGAGCAAGAGGATGAGCTTTTCAAATTAGCCATGGCTGTTGAAAACGATCCTAGTATATCGGAGCTTGAATCTGATTGGGAAATCACTGTTGGAGACGGTTTTGAAGCGCGGTGAAATCTGGTGGATCGACCTTGACCCGACACGAGGCAGTGAGATCAAGAAAATGCGCCCCGGCGTGATATTAACCGTGAATGCCTTAAATAAGGCTAGACGCACAGTGGTAATAGTGCCTTTATCCAGTTCAGCCCAACCAGGACCGCCAATAGTGGTGGCAACGCCCTCGGCAGGCAGCCATTCAGTGGCCGTATGCGACCAGATACGGGCAGTCGATAAGGAACGGTTCGTTGAAAAAATAGGCGAACTGTCAAAACCAGATTTGACCGCACTTTCATCAGGAGTCAACCAAATTCTAGGCTTGGGTTAACAAGTAAGGTTACAGCTATACGCCCGTTAAACCGACTGACCAGCAGGCTGTATATCCGGCCAATACAGCGGCGCATAACATAAGGCAATCAAGACGGCAAACCAGTGGCCTTCGGCATGGTCGAGCAAGGGGCTGTTAAATAGGCTGGTCACCACCAGTGACAGCAACAACCCCTGGGCCAGCCAGTGCTCCGGTTTGGGCAAACGCCTTGCGCAAACCAGTTGGCTCCACAAAAATCCGCAATAGAATACCAAGCCGACGGCCCCTAACTGGACACCGATCATCAGAAATTCATTATGGGGATTAGTGGTCAGCAACGGCCCGTCAACCACCAAACGCTGATATTCTTTATTAAAGCTGCCTGTACCATAACCTAACAAAGGTTTTTCGCCCATTAATTTAAGCGAATTTTGCCAAAACCCATAACGCAAGCCCATACTAGATGGAACCTGTTCAGGCTCAGGCTTTATCAAATAGGTTTGGGTATTGGCAATGCCTTCTTGCAAGCGCACCGCCTTATCAGAAAAGCCCAAAAACAGCGCCAATGATACCGCAACCAGCACTATCGCCAGCAAGCGGCCTTTAACATTAAAGCATTGCCACGCAAACAGCAAGGCCAGTGCGACCACCAGCACTTGCCCCCTCCGCCCTGGCACGACAAAAAACAG
>JAQTNZ010000094.1 GCA_028713595.1 Methylovulum sp.
TAGCGAAAGTGCGCGGAAATTGCGCCAAGCGATTGCGATTGCCGTGGATTTTGAAGAATATATCTCCATTTTCCGCAACGGGCGCGGCGTACCCGCCCAAGGGGTTATCCCCCCTGGCATTTATGGCTTTGTTGACGGGCAAGAGGGCATTAACAGCGCGGTTTACGAGTGGCGCGATGGTAAGCCACACCGTAAAACTATCGCCGCCGCCAAGCAGCTCTTGGCGGAAGCCGGTTATGCCAACGGCGTGAACCCCAAAACCGGCCAAGCGTTGATTTTGTATTTTGATACGATGGCGGCAGGTGTCGATGACCGTCCGATGCTAAACTGGTATCGTAAGCAATTTGCCAAGCTGGGCTTGGAGCTGGTTATCCGTGCCACTGATTACAACCGTTTTCAGGAAAAAATGCGCACCGGCAACGCGCAAATTTTCACTTGGGGCTGGAACGCCGATTACCCAGACCCTGAGAATTTTTTGTTTTTGCTGTACGGGCCGAATGCGAAGGTGAAGTTTGGCGGCGAAAATGCCAGCAATTATCAAAATCCTGAGTTTGACCGCCTATTTGAAAAAATGCGTAATATGGATAATAGCGAGGAGCGTTACCAACTGATCCAACAACTGCAAGCGCAAGTCCGCCACGATGCCCCGTGGTTGTTTGGCTTCCATCCGAAAAACTTTGCGCTGTTCCATAGCTGGTATAAAAACCTGAAACCCAATTTGATGGCCAACAATCAGCTTAAATATACGCGTATCAACGCCCAAGAGCGGGCGCAAAAACGGGAGCAATGGAACCAAGCGGTGTTTTGGCCGTTATGGCTGGCGGCTGGCGGTTTGGTGTTGCTGGCGTTGCCTGCGGTCAGGGCTTATCGGCGAAGGTTGCGCGGATGATTTTTATCAAAACGCCCCTTCCCTATTTGTTACAGATTTCCATTTGACCACCAAACCATCATGACCCAATACATCATCCGCCGCATTTTATACGCCTTCCCTATCTTGCTGGGGGTTAACATTCTCACTTTTGTGCTGTTTTTTATCGTCAACAGCCCTGATGATATGGCACGGTTACAGCTTGGGCAAAAGCATGTCACCCAGCAGGCCATTGACAACTGGAAGCACCAACATGCTTATGATTTGCCGTTGTTGTGGGATAGCCACGCCGTTGGCGGGGGGAAACTGACCCATACCATTTTCTTTGAAAAATCCGCCAGCTTGTTTGCGTTCCGCTTCGGCATGTCGGATAGCGGGCGCAATATCGGCGCGGATATTCAAGAACGCGCCCTGCCTAGCTTGGCGTTGGCCTTGCCGACCTTGGTAGTGGGGTTGGTGGTCAATATCTGTTTGGCCTTGATGATGGTGCTGTTCCGCAACAGTTATTTGGAACAGGCAGGTATGGTGTTGTGCGTGTTGCTGATGTCGGTATCATCATTGTTTTATATTATCGGCGGGCAGTTTTTTGCCGGTAAATTTTTAAAGCTGGTGCCGATTTCCGGTTATGATGACGGTTTTGCCGCGTTTAAGTTTTTGATTTTGCCTATTTTGATCGGTGTGTTTTCGGGCATTGGCTCAGGGGTACGCTGGTATCGCACGCTGTTTTTGGAAGAGGTCGGTAAAGATTATGTCCGCACCGCCCGTGCTAAAGGGCTGACCGAAACCGCAACCTTGTTCCGGCATGTGTTGCCTAATGCCATGATCCCGATTTTGACTGGGGTGGTGGTGGTGTTGCCGTCATTGTTTTTGGGCAGTTTGGTGATGGAATCGTTTTTCAGTATTCCAGGGCTAGGCAGTTACACGATTGATGCCATCAACAACCAAGACTTTGCCACGGTCAGGGCAATGGTGTTTTTAGGTTCCTTGTTGTATGTGCTGGGGCTGTTGCTGACCGACATTTCTTATACGCTGGTTGATCCTAGGGTAAGATTGTCCTGATCCAACGGGTAAAATATCGGTTTGGGTTGAATAGTCGCAGTTTAGCTTCTATGCTTACTTTAACTGACTTTTAATTGACCGGAAGATACCGACATGATTACCCGCCAATACACACTAACCACCGCACTGGCATTATGGGCTGTCACCAGTGCCGCCGCTTATGCTTACGACCCCATCGGGCCGCAAGTCAACGTCCCCATCTCGACGGTCACTAGCGACCGCTGGCACGAGTGTTACCGTGAAACCTACAATGCCAGTGGAACCCGTTTGGCGACCATCCAAGCCCAATGCCCTGGCACACAATTGATGCTGGCCTGTCGGCCAACAGGCAGTGACACCCTGCAACTGTTGGCACAATCACTGCGCACGGATGTATTTTTTGATACGGGCATAAGCAATCTCCCGCACAATGCCAATGGCACGGGCTGGTACTTTAACGGCAACTATTCTTGGGGTTTTGCCAGCCAAGGCAATACCTTGACCAGAAACACTTGTGACGTTGATGCTTCCAGTGGACAAAACACCCGTTTATGCTGGCAAACGGCCAATGGCAACATAACTAATGGCGGACGCTGTGGAACTGATACCGGCTTAGGCCAAAGCGGCGCATTCGAGCGGGTCATTTATCAAAAAAACCTTGTTGATATCACCATATTCCCAGCCTCAGGAAAACTGCCCATTTACAGCAGTTTTGATGCTGACATCCTCTTGACCGCTGAAAACCCAGCCTTACTGAGTGGCGGCACGGTTAGGGTCAGGCTGAATAAAGATGACATAACCTCCAGTTGCACTACCGAACAATTGATAATGACCCCAAACAACAAATCCTCATGGGGTCATGTTGTCCGTTGCTATGGCATATCGTCATTATTGGTCGCAGCAGTCAACAATAGTTTTTTGGTCACTCATACCACTGCTAATGGCGTAAAATCGACTAACAGCGCCCAATGGGCGGTTTACCCTGTACAGCCGCTACATTAAAACCTAGGATAGCACTGACGGATGGCACCCTAAGCGATGTTATCCATTTGCCCCCCATCTGATGGCGTTTGTGCCGGCCCCCATCAGTAAAGTTATGTGATACGGGCTTGGCTACCGCCGTTTTCCGTTTAAGCTGTTACAATAGCCGTTTTTTATATCTCCCCAGCCCATCTTCTGTGCAAAGCAAACCGGACACCCCTGTTTACAATTGGAACCACATTAAAAAAATCGCGCTGGAGCATAAAAAGGCCCTGGTTTACTCGCACATTATCGCCGTTTTTGCCACCATTGCCAGCGTTCCTGTGCCGTTGCTGATGCCGTTGCTGGTGGATGAAGTGTTGCTGCACAAACCGGGCGTAGTAATTGCCGCCATTGACCTGGTCGCCCCGCCCGAATGGCGGCAACCTATCCTTTATATCGGCGTGGTGCTGGTCGCCAGCGTGTTATTGCGTTTATTATCCATCCTGTTCAACATCATCCAACTGCGGCAGTTTTCCGTAATTGGCAAAGATATTGTCTTCCGTATCCGCAAAGACCTGATCGGACGCTTGCGCACCATTTCGATGGCGGAATACGAAAGCTTAGGCACGGGTACGGTGGTGACGTATCTGGTTACGGACTTGGACACGCTGGACAATTTTATCGGCAACACCATCAGCAAGCTTTTGATTGCGGTGCTGACGATTATCGGCACGGCGGTGATTTTGTTGTGGATGCACTGGCAATTGGGTCTGTTCATTTTGTTGCTGAATCCGGCGGTGATTTATTTCACCCGTGTGGTCGGGGCCAATGTCAAAAACCTTAAAGCCAAAGAAAATTCGGCTTATGAAATTTTCCAACAAGCCTTGACGGAAACCCTGGAGGCGATACACCAAATCCGCTCCAGCAACCGTGAACAGCATTATTGCCAACAATTGGTCAACGCCGCCCAGTCGGTAAAGGATAACGCCATCGCTTATGCCTGGAAAAGTGATGCCGCCAACCGCCTGAGCTTTTTGGTGTTCCTGTTCGGCTTTGACGTGTTCCGTGCCGGGGCGATGCTGATGGTGTTTTATTCGAATTTGACCATGGGGCAAATGCTGGCGGTATTTGGCTATTTGTGGTTTATGATGGCCCCAGTACAAGAAATTTTAAACATCCAATACGGCTATTTTTCCGCCAAAGCCGCTTTGGCACGGATTAACCGCCTAAACGCCCTGCAACAGGAGCCGCAATTCCCGCATCTGGAAAATCCGTTCCAAGACCAAAAAACCGTGTCGGTGCGGGTAGATGGCTTGCATTTTAGCTATGGCGAAGAGGCTATCCTTAACGGCATCAACCTGCATATCAAAGCGGGTGAAAAAGTCGCCTTAGTGGGGGCCAGTGGCGGCGGCAAATCTACGTTAATCCAAATCTTGATAGGCCTTTATCCCTGCCCTGCCCGGCGTATCTATTTTAATGATGTGCCAATTGAACGCATTGGCTTGGATGTCGTCAGAGAAAATGTCGTCACCGTTTTGCAACATCCTGTATTATTTAACGACACCATCCGTGCCAACCTGACTTTGGGCAAACCCGCGGCTGATGCCGTGCTGTGGGACGCGCTAAACATCGCCCAACTGGGCGATGTGGTGCAAGAGTTGGACAAAGGACTGGACACCGTTGTCGGACGGCACGGTATGCGCTTGTCGGGCGGGCAACGGCAACGCATGGCCATAGCCCGCATGGTGGTCGCCAACCCTAAAGTAGTGATCCTCGATGAAGCGACCTCGGCGCTGGATAGCGAAACGGAACACAAACTGCATCTGGCACTGGCGGAATTTTTAACAGGCCGCACCACGCTGATTATTGCCCATCGGCTCAGTGCCGTCAAACAAGCCGACCATGTCTATGTGTTTGAGCAGGGAGTCATCTGCGAACAAGGGCGGCACGAAACCTTAATCCAGCAAAATGGCCTTTATGCCAAATTATATGGCGAGTACCAATAACCATGCCTGAACCAGACCCAACTCCACCACAAATCTACGACCTGCATTGCCATTCCACCGCCTCTGACGGCTCTTTATCGCCCACCGTTGTCGTGCAACGCGCCCATGAGCATGGCGTGACCGCCTTAGCCTTGACCGACCACGACACCACCGCCGGACTGGCGGAAGCGCAGCAGTCCGCCAGCGCAGCCGGCATTAGGCTCATCCCCGGCATTGAACTGTCGGCGGAATGGCAGCACCAATGCTTCCACATTGTCGGCTTGGGCATTGACCCCCACTACACGCCCTTGGCCGATGCCACCCATGTCTTGCAAAACACCCGCTTAAACCGCGCCGAAAAAATTGCCGACAAGCTGGCCAAGAAACACATCCCCGGCGCTTTGGCGGCGGTGATGGCCGCGGTGGGCGATGGTATGATCACGCGCAGCCATTTTGCCGATTTTCTGGTGGCGGGCAACCACGTCAATAGCCAACAAGATGCCTTTGACCGCTACCTTGCCAAAGGCAAACCCGCCTATGTGGCAACCCCGTGGGCGGACTTGGCGCAAGCTGTCAATTGGATCACCGAATCCGGTGGCGTGGCGGTACTGGCGCACCCCTTGCGCTACAACCTCAGCAGCAACCAAATGAAACGGCTATTGACCGCCTTTAAAGATGCCGGTGGGCGGGGCATGGAAATCGTCACCGGACGGATAAATCCCGATGAAATCCAACGGGCTTCCCTCTACGCCAAAAACTTTGCGTTGAGCGGCTCTATGGGGTCAGACTTCCACAGCCCCGACCAATGGGTGGAACTGGGCCGCTTGGCGGCATTGCCCGCCCAAATCCAACCGGTGTGGGAGTTGCTCAATTAAGATTCGCACGGCTGCCGATAGTATCATAACCCCTATTGGGTTAAAATAACGCCAATTCAACCTACTAAAGAAGTCAAGATTATGCAAATCGTACTCGCAAACCCTCGTGGATTCTGTGCTGGTGTAGACCGTGCCATTGAAATTGTCGATCAGGCCCTGGAAACTTTCGGCGCACCGATTTATGTCCGTCATGAAGTCGTGCATAACCGCACCGTTGTTGATGGCCTGAAAGAAAAGGGCGCTATTTTTATTGAAGACCTCACCGATGTGCCTGTTGGCTCGTACTTGATATTTAGCGCCCACGGCGTTTCCAAACAGGTGCAACAAGAAGCCCGCGAACGCCACCTGACCATTTTTGATGCCACCTGCCCGTTGGTCACTAAAGTGCATCTGCAAGTCGCCAAACATGCCAAGTCTGACCGCGAAGTGATCCTGATCGGCCACGCCGGACACCCCGAAGTGGAAGGCACGATGGGGCAATATGAAAAATGCACCGAAAACGGCGGCATTTATCTGGTCGAAACTCCCGAAGACGTGGCTAACCTGCACGTCAATAACCCCGACAATCTGGCCTATGTGACGCAAACCACGCTGTCCATGACCGACACCAAAATCATGGTCGATGCCCTGCGTGAGCGCTTTGCCTCGATTCAAGACCAGAAAAAAGATGATATTTGCTACGCCACCCAAAACCGTCAGGATGCCGTGCATGAATTGGCAAAAACTGCCGACACTATCCTGGTCGTAGGTTCGCCTAACAGCTCCAACTCCAACCGCCTGCGCGAAATCGCCGAACAACTGGGCAAATCCGCGTACTTGATCGACACCGCCAAGGATATGCAGCAACACTGGTTTGAAGGCATTAAGGTCATCGGCGTGACCGCCGGGGCCTCCGCCCCCGAAGTGCTGGTGCAGGAAGTCATCAACCAATTGAAGCAATGGGGCGGGCAATCGACCATCGAAATCCAAGGCATTGAAGAAAAAGTGGTGTTTTCCTTACCCAAAGGCTTAAGAAAAACCCATGAACAAGCCAGTGCCGCCTGAACTGGACTCCATTCGGCTAGATAAGTGGCTGTGGGCGGCGCGTTTTTTTAAGACGCGCGCGCTGGCCGCCGAAGCCATCAACGGTGGCAAAGTGCATGTCAACAAACAACGCGCCAAACCCGGCAAAGACATTAAAGTCGGCGTGCAACTGGGCATCAGCAAAGACCGTTACCGCTGGGACATCACCGTCACCAGCCTCTGCACCCAACGCCGCGCCGCCAAAGACGCGGCCTTGCTCTACGAAGAATCCCCCGAAAGCCACGCCCAACGGCAATTGCAAATCATCCAACAACGCGAACAGCGTGAGTTTTTGGCCTACAATGGCATAGACCATAAGCCCAATAAAAAAGAACGGCGGTTGATCCATCGCTTTAAAGAAGAGCAATAACAGCATGTGACAACAGCAAAAAAATGGACTAATTTTTCTGCCCATACCCTCCGCCCTTCCCTGCCGATAGCTTTTTTACTCATGGTAATGCCCTTTGGCAGCCAACCCGACAGCATTAAATCGTCTCTAATTGTCATTAAAGTTTAATAAAATGCAAAAACCTTTTACCATAGTCGGTTCGGAGAGGGTCTTCGTATTCTTCGCAGAAAATCACATTAACAGGTTTAAAAATGGCACTTTATGTCTATAAATTCGGTGGCACGTCGGTAGGCGCGGTAGAGCGTATCAAGGCGGTCGCGGAAAAAGTTAAAAAAGCCCATGATTTGGGCGATCAGATAGTGGTGGTGGTGTCGGCGATGAGCGGCGAAACCAACCGCTTGATCGGTTTGGCAAAAGAAATGCAGGCACAGCCTAGCGAGCGGGAAATGGACGTGCTGATTTCCACCGGCGAACAAGTGACGGTGGCTTTGTTAAGCATGGCCTTGCATGAGCTAGGCTGTGATGCTTGCTCGTACACGGGAGGTCAGGTGAAAATCCTGACCGACAGCAGCCATACCAAAGCCCGTATCCGCAAAATTGACGACTCCCGCATCCACGCCCATCTTAATGAGGGCAAGGTTGTGGTGGTCGCCGGTTTCCAAGGCGTGGACGAGCATGGCAACATCACCACGCTAGGCCGTGGCGGTTCGGACACTACGGCGGTGGCTTTGGCGGCGGCGTTAAAGGCTGATGAATGCCTAATTTTTACCGATGTCGATGGCGTTTATACCACCGACCCCAGGGTCGAACCCCGAGCCCGCCGGCTCGACCGCATTACCTTTGAAGAAATGCTGGAAAGGGCGCG
>JAQTNZ010000095.1 GCA_028713595.1 Methylovulum sp.
TATGACACGAACTTTAAAAGTTTCCATCGCATTATGGTCAAAATTTGTGTATTCGTGGCTCTGTGTAGGAGTCATCTTATTCCCATCTTGGTTTCTTTGATATATTTGATGAATGATAATTCGATCAATAGAGAGATTGAGTAACTGCATTTACGATCCTATGTAGTTTTATACGTTGGCTTTTGGGGCGAATGGTATGATTAACTTGCAACCTGTCAAATTAAAGTAATATACACTCGCTTAATGGCCGTGATTTATGCCTTAATACCGGATCGTGGGAACGATAAAATATAACATATCGTATTCAACGTCATGGGGAAGGTTTACCAATGAAAAGTCCACAGCGAGCTTTCATACACGATAAGGAGAGCAAGTCTAGCAACATAAAACTTACCTCGCTATGAACTATTACCATTTTTGGTAAATAATTGAAAATTATTTTTTCAAAATAGGCAAACAATTGAACTTTGCTTTGCCTAGTTCCGCTATGATACTGTTATGCGCAAAAGGATTTACCTTGAGGTGCAGACCTTGGTTGATTTTCCAAATTGCCAAGGAGTCAAAAAGCTAACCCGCCATGCCTACAGTTACCGTTTACGAGTGGGTGATTATCGGGTGTTTTTTGAGTTCGATGGTGGTGTGCATATTGTTGACATTGAAGAGGTCAAAAAACGTGATGAAAGCACTTACTAACTACCAAACCATTAACGGGCCGGACGGCAAACCGGCTTTTGTGGTGATCCCTTATGCCGATTTTGTGCAATTGCCTGGTGCCATCCCGCCCGGTACTATCCCCAATGCCGTGGTCGGCAAGCGTATTATGGATGAAGTCAGTATGCTGCAAGCTTGGCGCGAACATTTGTTGCTGACGCAAGCGGATATGGCGCAGCGCATGGGCATAAGCCAAGCCGGGTATGCGCAGATTGAGGCCGCCAAACGCCCGCGCAAGGCCACCTTAATCAAAGCGGCACAGGCTTTAGGGATTAGCCTTGAGCAACTGGCATATTAACGGCGCTGGCCTGACACCCCTATAATCTATCAAAGCCCCGTAAGGGGCTTTTTTGTGGCCGCCGCTTTCTCCCCTCCCCCGCCCCATCAGGAAACCCCCACCAAACCCCCTGCCCCACAGCCCCATAATGGCAACCATCCGGCTAATGTCCGGCATTGTTTCCATCCATCACAGCGGGCAACCTATGACAATAGTTAATGCAGAACGCAGTTACGCCAGTAAAAAGACCCAAGGGGTCGAGAAATTTTTTGGCAGTTTGCGCGAAAATCTTAAAAAAGAAAAAGGCGTGGCGTTAGATTCGGCCACGACCCATGAGTTTATGGCTTCGGCGATTAGCTTAAGCCAAAGCGTCACTGGCTTTGACGTGCCTGAGGGCTTGGTCACGGTGCGTGAGGAGCTAAAACCCGAACAGTTTTCCGCCATCACCAGCGCCTTGCTGGACGGGGCCAGTGTTTATGAGCGCGAGCATGGTTGCACGGTGCCTGCGGACGTGCTGGAAGTGGCGATAGGCCAAGCCTATTCGACCAGCCGCCATGCCGCCAGCCGCTTTGCCCTGCCCACTTCAATAGCATTGGACTCGTCCAGCAACGAAGCTTCCGACCCGTTGGCTTTGCAGACCAACCGTGCGGTGACATCTATCCTCAGCACCATCATGTCGGCGTGTCCGTTCGCGCTGTATCTGCCGTTTGATTTGGGTTCCAACGAAGCCAAGTTGGCGATCGTCTCGCATCGGGCAGGTTTGGCGCACGGGCAATATGCCTTGGATGCCAGCTTAGATGGCGCCAACTCCGGTGACGTGTTCTTGTCGTCCTCACGCACCCATACCGGCACACGCGGTACGCCGTCAGGTTTGGCGGTCGATTACACCGGCAAGCTGACCAAGGTGCAGAACGACCGCGCCCATTGTGACGCAGCCGCAGGCGACTTGAAGCTGATGAAAAACCGCGCCCTGGTGTATATCAACGGACAAGTGGCGGCGAAAGAAGTCACGGCGGGCATTATCAACGGCAGCATCGTTATCGGTGCCATCACTTATAGCGTAGCGGGGGTCATCAACAATGACACTGGCGTGTTTACGGTGACAGTCACCGCGTCTGACACCGCCCCGTTGGGCGCTGCCGTGCCGTTGATGGTCAAGGGCTTTATTGATTATGAGCGCGATGCGTCGATTACGCCCAGCGTCAGCACCAGTGCCGACACCTATTTGCTGTACGCGAAACCGTGGCGGGCGTTTGTACAAACGACCCCGGACGCGGACAGCCAAATGGCGAACGAGTTGGGGATAGACCCCGCCAGCCAGTCAATGGTCGCCATCGGCAACCAATTGGCGAACGAGCGCCATTATGACGCATTGTTTATGGCCGCGCAGTTAGCCAGCCAAAATGCCGACAGCTTTTTGTTTGATTGGACTGACCGTAACCGGCAAATGAACGCGGCGCAAATCTTCAACGATATGTTGCCGGCAGTAGGCCGTGCCAGCCAAAAAATGGCGAATGACACCATGTCTTATGGCATTAAATACTGGTATGTCGGGGTGCGGTTGGCGGCTTTGATCCAAGGTTTGCCTTCGACCATTTTCGAGCCATCCGGTCTGGCCGCCCGTCCTGGCGTATACCGCCTAGGCCGTTTGTTCGGTTTGTATGAGGTGTATTACTGCCCGAAAGCGGACATTATCAGCGAAACCAGCAACTCGTCAAAAATCCTCTTTATCGGCCAAGCCTTAGAATCGGCGCGCGCCCCTATCGTGTTCGGCGATGCCGTGGCCCCTATCATCAAGCCATTGGGTATCAACACCGACATGAAGAGCGGCTTTTTCCGCTACGAGCGCAACTTCACCGAAGTCAACCCGCACACGCCATCGTCATTAGGTTGTGCGCAGCTTGATGTCACTGACCTGAGCGTTTAAGGATAGCCCATGCGCATCATGATAGGCTCGCCCACCTTGACCGGGCAAGACAACAGCGCCGCCCTAACAGCGGCTTTCGCCCACGCCAACTACCCGTTGGCCGTCACCGTCATCAACCACACGCCGCGCAATTTCCGCCACGGCCCGTTGGCATTGATGTTAGGCAACGGCAGTGGCGGGGTCAACACTCAGGCCACCCTGACCGTCACTTATTTTCGACAATTGCAGACCTTGTGCACCGAAGCCACGGCGATTGCCGAACTGAACGGTTTTGCGCAAGCCATTGAAATACGGGTCGCCGACGCGCCCAGCGGGGCGACAACGCCAGCGGCAGAGCTGTCAGCCACTGACGCAGAATCTGCCAGCCCTGCCGAACTGGCGGTGCAGCCAGAACCCGAACCGGAAGTAACCTCTGAAGCAGTACCCAAAACCGCTGCGCCTGACATTGGCACAGCACCCTTAACCCCGTCCGCACCAGCGGACACCGCGCCATTATCAACCAAAAAGGTGGTAAAAAATGCCTAATCTGTTTACACGCTATTTAACGCCAGGGCTTGCCCCCGGCATCCAACTCAACCCGCTGGTGGACAATTCGGAAATCAGCGTTGACCGCCGCGACCAGTATTTTGGCGGTATCCTCAAATTGCCCAGAGGCCGCATTGACAAGCCGTTCTTGGTCACGCCGGGTAATGTCTTCAACAAAATCGGCAATGGCGCGTGGCTGGGCAAAACCACCAACGCTTATAAAAGCCATGTCGCGGTGTTTGAAGCCTTAAAAAATGGCGCGGCGGGTGCGGTGTTGCAACGCTTGGTCGGGGCTGATGCCGTCAACCGTTATATTGTGGTCAAGTCCGACACCGCCACCAATATCAGCATCCCTCTGACACCGACCCTCAGCAACGGGGTCATCAAAGCGGTGGGGGTCACGAATCAAGGCAGTAACTATTACCATCCGACCGCCCAAATTGTCAGCGCCACCAATGAGGTCATTTCCGATATTGCGGCCGGTATCGCCTTGGACATCAATTGCGGCACGGGTGAAGTTGTCCATGTGACCTTATGGGGCGGAACGCCTGGGCTATACGCCAACAATGATGCCTTCAACTTGACCAATACCATAGGCGGTGGCTTTGTCGGACATCTTGCCAATGTCCCCGCCGATGGCTCGCTACATGGCGCGACCGTGGTGATAGAACAGGGCGGCAGCAATTACTCGCATCTTGACATCAGCAGCTCAGGCCCTGGCACCGGTGCGGTGTTTATTGTCCGCATGCCTATTACCGGCAGCAATGCCGGCAAAATCCTCGCCATCTCGGTGGCCAATGGCGGCTCCGGTTATCACCTGTACAATGCCGCCATACCTTCACTGCTGACCATCACCGACCCCGTCGGTTATTATGGCACTGGTACGGGAGCGACAGCGATCATCAACAACATCGAGAATGGCGTAATCACCGCCATCGCCACGCCGTCACCGACAGGCACTAGCCTAACCGACACCCCGATCGTTACCATCAAAAACATCAATGGCGGCATCGGCAACCGGGCTGCGGCAACCGCCACGGTCACTGCCGGCGACATCAGTGCGGTGACTGTCACCAATGGCGGTAGCGGCTATACCACCGACACCGTGCAGATTACCGCCAATTTGACGGTCACTCCGCAGTTTTACCTTAGCGCCACCCTGCCTGACCCGGCGCTCGAGCCTTATTTGTTCGCCATCAAAGACCTGGAGTGCTTCAACAACGGCGTTATCATTGGCCTACATTGTGAAGACAAGAGCGATGCCAACGGCAACTTTATCGACACGGCGCGCATTACCGTGCGCATCATTGATCCGGCACGTCCGCGCACTTACCGCTATGAGTTCATCGGCAACCTGAGCGACGGCGGTTTTGATGATTTTGGCGGCTCCACTTATTTGCCCGACACTGTGGCACGCAAAACCGACAATATCGTCATCGCAATCGGCTCCGACACCGTCATCTCCCCAGACAACCCCATGTATGGCCTGGATGACGATGATAACGAAAAGTGGGTGTATTCCAACATCATGCACGCGTTTACCGAAGGTGATGCCGCCTACACCAACTTGACCTACCGCAATGCGCGTAACAAATTGGCCGCCACACCGTTGGATTTCCAATACCTCTCGTCTTTGGACACCGATTCGGTGGCCTTGCTGGGCGAGCTGGCGCAAGTGAGCTTTTTGACCAACCGTAACTTGCGCTTTGACGTGCAGGGCGACACCGTGGGCGAGGCGGTGGAGTTCATGAACCAACTGAACTTTACCCAACGCGCCGAAAACCATTTGTTACATGCCTTCTGGTGCCCGTTGACCGTGGAAGACCCCACCCATAACAACGGCAGCCTGCAAATGGGCGCGGCGACCTTGAACATCGCCTTCGCCTGTGCGCGTAACGCGCGTAAGGACTCACGCGGCTTCGCCCCTAAGCATTACCCGATTATGGGCAAAGACTGGGCGTTGGGCAAGGCGCGTACCAACATCCGCGCACCGTTCACCTTAGGCAGAGGCCAGCTTAACGCCTTGGCGAAAGCGAAAATCAACGCCGTGATCTACGAAGATGGCAACTACATTTTCAGCAACGCCATCACCTGCGCCGATGTCGATATTAGCTTGCGCAAACTGATTGCCGTCACCGACATGTCCACATCAATTGACGATGCAGTGGTGCGCTTTTGCAGCAGCGTCAAGGGCTATCCGATCAACGATGCCATCAAACTGACCAAAGATTACCTCAAGGCCTTGTTTGAAGGTGCGGAGGCGGCGGGCTGGATAGTGCCGTCAGATGACCCGGTCATGTTGGGCCGACCTTACAAGTACGATGTGCTGGTAAGCCCTGACCGTCCTTATGATGCCTTTACCGTCGATTACTGGGTGCGCTACCAAGGCACCGCCCTGTACATCTACATCACCCAAACCTACACCCGCTAACCAAGGCCAGCCATGAGCGAGATGAATGACCTGCTGTACCGTGCCGTCAATGGCACACTGTACCGCACTCAGCCTAAGCCCTTGCTCGATAGCGCGACCTGCACGGAGGAGGACGGCGCCAGCGGCCCGTCCGACACCGAACACCTGCGCCTGACCGAGGCCACCGCCTGCGCCATCCATTGCTGGTTGGAAACCGCCAGCCTGGACGACGGCGAAACCTTGGCGGGGCGTTTGTACGCGCTGTTTGTGGGCATTTTTGACCTGAACAAAAACGGTGTCCTGGATGCCGATGAAGAGGCGGTGCTGGATTTTATCCTCAACATCGCTTGGGAGTACCTTGGCAGCCAAGGCGTTAGCGACACCGATGCCGATGCCCTGCTCAACCACTGGGACACGGCGGCGGCAACGCGGGTGTTCGCCCAGTTGCAGACCCTACAGGCCGATACAGATGATGCCGATGCCGACATCACCTGCTTTGTCTGGGGAGCCGGTACGCCACTGTTGGATGCCGCCAGTGGCGCAGCCTTAAAGCACAAGCTGGCCTTGCGCCACAGTAAATGCGGGCGCATCAAGCCACGCAAAGCCAGTCCGGCACAGTTGTCGGCTTTACAAAAACTGGCCTGCCGCAAGCTACACGCGAAACAAATGTGCGCAGCGGCCACGCTCAAGCGCCTGAACACCCACCCTAACCGGATAGACTAACGTGGCTGACAAAGGCACTGGGGATACCATCTCCTCGTTATGGGACGGGCTATCGGAACATCTGATAGCCACTTTCTATGAAGTGGACCGGCAAGGCGAAAAGGCCAAGGACGCGGACGGCAACACCATCAACACCAGCGTCCGCGCCCCCTTGACCGAAAGCAGCCTGGACGCGTCCATGAGTTGGCAAAGCGCCTTTGATTCGCTGTCGCCGGAAACCAAGTCGCCCACCTTATATGCCCTGTTCCAATCAGGGGCGGTACAACCTGCCGTCGATGCCGTCAACGCCATCAAGGCAGGCAAACCCACCGGGCCGTCTTTGGACAACGCTAACGCCGGGGCCGGTGCCTCGGCACAAACCGCCCGCACGGCCTTAAAAAATATTGAAGGCCGTGCCGGTATCACCAAGCTGAACTCCACACAGGTGTTCAGCGGGATGCCGCCGATCAAGATCCAAGTGACCGCGCTGTTTCGGGCGTGGCGTGATCCGGTCAATGAGGTCATCAAACCCGTTGACCAGCTCATGGCTTGGGCGTTTCCCGAACGGATTTCGGCGGACAACCAGCAGGCCAATTTAGGCAAAGCGGGGCAAAGCGCCGATGCGGCGCTCAATTCGGCCATCGACATCCTATTGCCGTCCAAAACCCCGCGCTTGCTGGCAATGCTATACAAAAACCGCACCTACAAACCGTTGGTGATTGAAAGCATCAGCCTGCCGTTATCGTCACCGATCAACCAAGACGGCAACTTTACCGAACTGCTCGTCCCCATGACCCTGACCACCTTAACGGCCTGGGATGCGGCGGACTGGGCCAACAGCAAACTATAGACAGGAACACTATGAGCGCACCCGTATTTAATGACATCCGTACCCGACGTTTGACCATCAGCCTGAAAGAGCTGGATATAGGCAACGCCATCGCCTTGGCGCGGTTCCCGTCCGAAGATTTTGAGCGCACCACCACGGCGTTTTTAAACGCGGTGGTCAAAAACTGTGACGGCGTGGCCGACAATTTGGACTGGACAGTACAGGAGCGCACCCTCGCGGTGTGCCAATACCTGTCCGCCAACAACGGTGACACTCCCGACTTTGCGCTCGGTTACGAGGGCCATTATTCCGATTATCTGGCCGCCGAAACCGATGTGGAGCTGGATACCGATGGCAATCTAAAAACCCTAGCCTTAGGCCTGATTGGCGATGATGACTGGCAACTGCGCCCGTTGACCGGACGCATGGCGCAAGCCGTGGAACGCTTGCGCGGTGAAGTCACCCTACCCGATGGCGGCGAACTGTCCGGCTACGCCCATTGGGAATTAGGCTGCATGGCCGCGCAATTGTTTTTGCCCGGCGACAGCGCCCCGCCCGACACCGATGGCCTTTATGACGAATGGCTGGTGCATC
>JAQTNZ010000096.1 GCA_028713595.1 Methylovulum sp.
AGCTTAAATTCATGCGGTCATTGCCATCGGCAAAAATCCGGTAATTAAGGATGCGCTCCAGCAAGCGTTGCGCATCTTGGCGGGTGTCCGGTTTTTCCACACCCACCAAGGCCATAATCCCTGTGCCGATAACGCCAATAGCTTGGCCGTTAACCGTCACTTTCGCGCTAGTGACCCGTTGTATTATGCTAATCATTGTTTGTCTAACCTAAAAAGTGCCGCTATTTTCCATAGTGTCAATCACAGCCTTCGTCCGCGCATTGGTTAACTTCCACGGTGATATGTGAGAGTTCGCCCAAGCCTTTTAAGCGGTAAAAAGGCTTGAGCAAGGCTTTATAATAATCGGGCGATTGCGGTTGGTGCGACACCAGCGACACAATCACCGCAAAATGCCCAGGGCCTACGCGCCAGATATGCAAGTCGGCGACACGGTTGTCGGCATCTTGTTCAATGGTTTGTTTTATTTCAATTTTATAACGCAGGTCAAGGCTTTCATCCACCAGCACCGGACTGGTTTCGCAAACCAACACATAAGCCCAACGGGCAATCACCAGTACCCCGACAATACCCATTACGGGGTCTAGCCATACCCAGCCGTAATACTTACCCGCTACTAGAGCGACAATCGCCAGCACGGATGTTAGTGCGTCCGCCAGCACATGGGCATAAGCGGCCTTAAGGTTATGGTCGTGATGATGCCCATGGCCGTGGCCGTCATGGGAGGCGTGATGCTGATGGTGATGGTCGTCCTTAAGCAGCAGTGCACATAACATATTGACCAACAGGCCCACGCAGGCAACGATAATCGCCTCGTCAAACAAAATCACCCGAGGATGGACAATCCGCTCGCCGGATTCCAGTAACATCATCAGCGCCACCACACCCAGCGCGATAGAGCTGGCAAAGCCCCCCAACACCCCGACTTTTCCGGAACTGAACGCAAAGGTCTGATCATCGGCATGGAGTCTGGAATAACGGTAAGCAAACAGCGTAATCATAAACGCCGCGACATGGGTCGCCATGTGCCAGCCATCCGCCAACAAGGCCATCGAACCAAACAGCGTGCCCGCGACGATTTCCAGTGTCATCATTAAAAACGTCAGCACCAGTACCTGCCACGTGCGCCGCTCGCCTTTGTGGCTAATCACGGCAAAGTCATGATGATGCTGCAAATCCTTGAGTTTTTGTGCGTGCATGGTCGGGCTTCCGGTGTTGATGGGTAGGTTGCGGCGTGGGTCAGATACACTGCGCCTGTGGGCTTATAGTACGCCAACTGGTTGGGGTTTTGCCATTAAAACTGGAGCGAAGTTGTAAGGTGCTGGCTTAAGTGGCCCAGTTTGGTTTGTTGGCCAGGCATAGCGGGCCATGCCTGTGAAACTTATTTTGCTCATCCGTTCTTTGCTATACTAAAGCCTATAATCTGCGATCTTGGATTTTACCCGCCCCCCTGCACTTAAATGCCATCACAACCTATACCTTTAGCCGAAGCCGCGAGCATTATTGACCGGAATGTTCTGGCGCAATTACAAGCCGATATGTCCGAAGAGGTTTACCCGCAATTGCTCGCGCTGTTTTTGGCGCAAGGGGCCGAGCGGGTCGAGACTATTGAAGAGGTGCTGGCCAAAGACGATGTGGCCGCTTTGGCAAACGAGCTGCACGCCTTCAAAAGCGAGGCAGCAACTTTTGGGGCGATACCATTGGCGGCATTGGTATCGCACATCCATTTGCTGTGCCATCAAGGCAAAAAAGAGCAAGCTTTCGCCGAGGCGGCCGCCATCAGGGCCGCTTGGCTTTTGGTGTCCGCCGCACTGCAACAGTGACCCCACGTCCCTAAGGAAAAGGTCTTTACGGGTTTATTGGCAAATTTAACCCTCCGACGGCAGGCTTATGACAGCGCATCCTTTCCCGACCGTATTATTGATTGAAGACAGCCCGACCTTAATTATTGTATAAGGATTATCTCCGCCATGAGGACATTTGCCTGCATGCGGTCGGAAAAGGTTCGGCAGGCTTGCAGTTTATGGCCGAACACATTCCTGATGTGCTGTTGCTGGACTTGAATCTGCCGGATATGGACGGCATGGACATCCTTAAGGTAGTCCATGAAAAAAAATGGCCCTGCAATGTCGTCGTCATCACCGCTTACGGTAGTGTTGATGTTGCCGTTGATGCTATGCGTTATGGGGCTTTTGATTTTATTGAAAAACCTTTTTCTGGTAAAAGATTGCTGGTGACGTTGCGCAACGCTTTGGACAGCCGGACATTACAGAATGAGGTCGACCAGCTTCGGCAGGGGTTCCGCACCCATTATCATGGCTTTGTTGGCGCTTCTTTAGTTATGCAAACGATCTACCGCATCATTGATAGCGCTGCACCTAGCAAGGCTACGGTATTTATCACCGGCGAAAGCGGGACAGGTAAAGAAGTGTGCGCGGAGGCCCTCCATCAGCAAAGCCCACGCGGCAAAAACCCCTTTATCGCCCTCAATTGCGCGGCGATACCGCATGATTTGATGGAAAGTGAGATTTTCGGCCATGTCAAAGGCGCATTCACGGGGGCGGCCTCTGAGCGCAAAGGCGCGGCGGCACAAGCCGATGGCGGTACGCTGTTCCTTGATGAAATTTGTGAAATGGATATAGGTCTGCAAGTAAAATAATTGCGATTTATCCAGACCGGGAAAATCCAAAAAGTCGGCGGTTCCACGACTGAAACCGTGGATTTACGGTTTATTTGCGCCACCAACCGCAATCCTTTGGAAGAGATTGCCGCCGGGCGTTTTCGGGAAGACTTGTTTTACCGCCTGCACGTCATCCCCATCCATTTGCCGCCGTTACGCGAACGGCAAGGGGATGTATTGCTGATTGCCAACCAATTTTTAAGCGCTTACAGTGCCGAAGAACATAAGGGATTTGTCAGCTTGTCGCCAGAATGTGAAGCCCTATTCACCCGCTATCATTGGCCAGGCAATATCCGTGAGTTGCAAAATGTCATGCGCAATATTATCGTGTTGAACCACGGCCCTTTGATTGAAAAAGAGATGTTGCCTGCGCCCTTAAATGCGCTGCTTGCCCATCCCCATAAACCGGCTGTGAATCCTTTGCCGGACCAGCCCGCCGGGCAAGAAGGCATTTTGCCATTATGGCAGGTGGAAAAAGCGGCGATAGAAAAAGCCATTGCCTATTGCCATGACAATATTCCCAACGCCGTCGCCTTGCTGGGCGTTAGCCCCTCAACGATTTATCGCAAGATTCAGGGCTGGCAAAAATCCTGATACTAAGCCGGTATCCCGGTTAAAAGTGGTCAATCACGGCATTGATCTGGCGGCCACTGACATCCAAATCAAGTTCTTGGAAATTATCTAGCCAACGCGATCTCACCACGATAGTTTTTAAGTACGCAGGTACCATCAACTTGCCCTGATAAGAGCCATTGCCGTCAAGGGTGCGGCTATCCAATAAACGTAAACCATCAGCGCCTTTGCTGTAAAAACTTAAGCCCGTAGCTTCACCTGTCGGGGTGTTCACTTGAATATCAACCGTCACCGTTTGCCGGGTATTATAGGTAAAGGTGTCGCTAGGTGTGACCGTGTTGATGTCGGCGTTGGCGGTTGCCCCAACACCCAGCCCCAAACATAAGCCTGCCAGTAAAATAATAAATTTGTTCATGATAGTTTCCCCTTATTTGCCTAAATAAACATACGCTTTGTTAGTGGCGTTTAAATACCAGCTTGAATTTTTCGTACCGTTTGCTTCCGCCCATGTTTCAAATAAGCCGTAAGCCAAGGTAATGTCCTTTTGTTCGGAAGGGTACAACCAGTTATCAGGAATATCCAACGCCCAAGGCAGGTTGCTGGCGGTACGGTAATAGCGTTTTTGGCCGATGTCGGACGTGTCGTCATAAGTGCCAAACAAACGGGGGTCTGCCAAATCGGTGGGTGGCAGGTCAACCAAATGCGTTTCCAGCCCACGCCGGTTGGTGGCGAAAATAAACGGATTGTACGGGGCTTTGCCCATAGTCGCTTGGGGCGTGTTGAATGACACATGGGCGACAAAACGTGGGCTGGGCAATTTGGGGCATTGGTTCCAAGTGTTAAAAAAACTGCATGGATAGCCTTGTCCGGTGTTGGTGATGGCTTTAATATCGGGCGCGACAATAAAGACTGCTTCTTTTTGTTTGTCCTCAGGGCTTAAAGCCACGGCGGCTTGGTTGTCCCAGGTCAGGGTGGTGGCGGCTTTATTGATAGTGTCCTTGCTTACCCCGGGTAAATGCACACCGAAACCGCGCTGATAAACACCGCCACGGGCGGCGATTTCATAAACCATATCGACATCGGTCACTTGGTTTTTAGCGTTCAGGGTTTCAATGGTGCGGTAATTGATAACCACATCATTAAGGTCGTAATCGCCTTTAACCGGCCATTGGTCTTCAAAAGCCAAATGCCCATAGCCACTGGCACTAGGATAAAAACGTTGCGCAGAACGGAGCTTGTCTTGCGGGAAGGCATCCAAATAATCAGGTACGCCGTCACCGTCAGTATCAATCTTATTCAAATCGCTTTTGGCCGCCAAATCATTCATTTGGCTCCTGTCCACGGCACTAAACGGGGTAACGTGCACGGCAATGACAACGTCATTAAAGTCATTGTCGCTACCCTTGCCGGGGGTGCGGTTCATATCCTCAAAACCTATAATCAAAAAGCCATCTTGGGCATTGGACAGCAGCACATTATGCGCCCGATAATTGTTGGCATCATTTACTTCAGGGTTCAACCCTTTTATCGTGCGGAAAATCCAGTCAGCCGATTGGTTGGGATCTACCTTGCGCAAGTTAGGTTTCCAGCCATTGGCCATCACTGTAAAACCGATGGCTTCGCCGGCCTTAAATTTGCCTAAATCAATGCCATTGCCATATTTTAATGGCGGTGTGGAAATGTTCGGGAAAATGATGCTATCTTGCACCTGGCTTTTGCTGGGCAAATCTTCGGCGTTAAATTTAAAAAACCCCAACGAGTTTAGGTAGCCCGCCCCTTCAGAGACAAACGATACCGTCACTTGCGCATCTTTCAGCAAATAAATGTTGGCGCCCAAATCATCGGTCACTAAGTTTTCGGAATTTTTGCTGATGTTCTGGCCTTCGGGTAGTTTTTTCAAAACCCGCGAAATGAGGTCGGACGGTAATTTGCCGCTCATATCGACCATAGACTTGGGGGTGCCTGTATTGGCATCGTAGTCGCCAAAGTATTGCCAATCCTTAGCCGTCACTGAGGCGCTGGCCAGCAACAATGCCGCCCCCAATAGGGGCTGTATTTTCTTTAAGGTGTTTGTGTGGGTTTTCATGACCGTCTCCTGGCTGTCGCCGGTGCAAACGTGCGGTTAATCAATAAAGGCTAGTGTTTTATTTGCCATTTCATAGGCTCTGTTTGCTATAAAGCAAGCATCTTGCCAAGTTAAAAAATAAATAAAAACAAGTTATTAGATATGCTGTTGCCTATGCTGAAGCAGTATAATGGCATTTTGGTTTTTGCAAAATGCAATTTTAATCGCATTTTGCAAAATCAATGGGAGAGAGGGGAGGGGGGAGTGACCAACACGGTTGGCTTAAACAATGGTTTTTTTAATTATAGGTTAACAGGCTTTAATCCTAGTGTGTGCAAGAAAAATCAATCCGCCGTTGCCGCACCCCTGCTTTAGGCATCTGCGCCCACAGTTGCGCATAACTTAACTGTAAAACTGGATGTATCAAGGTGGGGGCGATTTCCGCCAAGGGTTCCAACACAAAGGCGTAACGCTCAATATCGGCGCGGGGCAGTTGCAAACTGCCATCATTAATAAGCGCATCACCGTATAGCAATAAATCCAAGTCTAAGGTTCGGGACGAGAATTTTTTGCTGTCCGGTGTACGCCCTTGGGCAAACTCAAGCTGCCGCAATTGTTGGGCAATGGCTTGGGGGGTCAGTTCCGAATTAAAGCCGACCACCAGATTATAAAAAGCCGCACCGGAAAAGCCCACCGCTTCGGCTTCATAGATACTGGACACCACCAACTCGCCAAACAACTGTTTAAGCGACTGCAAGCCTGCGGCAATATGTTTTTCCCGTTCAATATTGCTGCCGATGCTGATGTAAGCTGTGGTCATGCGGTTTTTTCCCCGCGTTCGATGGTGATGCCGACATCAATGCCGCTGCCTATCGCGCCTTTTTTGTTGAGCGTGATTTTGACCCAAGGCACGGCAAATTCGCTACGGATAATCTGGGCAATTTCAGAGATTAGCCGCTCCACCAGAAAAAATTCACTGCCTTTTACAAAGCTAATGATACGGTCGGAGACGGTCTTATAGTCTAAGGCGTATTGGATATCGTCAGTTGCCGCCGCTTTTTGAATGTCAAAAGCCATTTCAATATCCAAAATGACTGTTTGCCGTTGTTGGCGTTCCCAATCATAAATGCCGATCAGGGTGTCAATTTCAAGACCGCCTAAAAAAATGATGTCCATGTAATAGTCCGCTGGTTTGGAAGTTAAAAGGCGGTAAGTATCAGGGAAATGGGCGGGGTGTACAAGTTTACTTTATGGCTGGGCTTGACTTTAAGCCTTGCAAGCAAAACACGGGCTATACGATGCCAACGCAACGGCCCTGCAATGCTCCCGAGCGCTTTTAAGCATCAATACCCTAACCTTAAAAATAAGAGTTTTGTAGCCTTATTGCGGACAGCGGTTTTGCCGGTGTTGTTTGACAAAAACTAAGCTAATGGAAAATAATGGTTTTTTATCGGCTTATTTGATAAGCGCAGTGCTTGCAACTAACCCTCCCTTTTCAGCATTTAACCGACCCAAGGAAACACACTATGCTACATGAAGTCATCAACTGGCTTGTCACCACTATCGGCTCTATGGGCTATACGGGTATCTTTTTGTTGATGGCGATGGAAAGCTCAATCATCCCCATCCCTAGCGAGATTATTATGCCGCCCGCAGGCTATTTGGTGCAGGAAGGCAAGATGAATATGGCCTTGGTGATTTTAAGCGGCACGTCTGGCAGTTTGTTCGGCGCGTATGTCAATTATTTTGCCGCACGGTGGTTGGGGCGGCCTTTATTGGTGAAATACGGCCATTATGTGCTGATACGCGAAGAAACGTTGTTACGGGTAGAAAACTATTTTACCGAACACGGTGAAATTTCTACATTTATAGGCCGTCTGTTGCCGGTTATCCGCCACCTAATTTCTATCCCGGCAGGTTTGGCGGGGATGAATCACCTTAAGTTTTCGCTCTACACGTTACTGGGTGCGTTTATTTGGGTGTCCATCCTGACGTTAATCGGCTATTTTCTGGGGCAAAATCAGGAATTGATCCTACGCTATTCACATCAGGTGGTGATCGGCTTGGTAGGTTTTAGCGTGTTGTTGGTGGCGGTTTATTTGAAAATGAAAGCCAAGCCTATTTAGATGGTTTGGTATTTTGGATAAGGCCGGTGTCATCGGCTGTAATGGTAGCGTCCTTGGAGAAAATCAATCCGGTCATCAGTCACTAGATAGACCAAACGATGTTCTTGGGTGATACGGCGTGACCACGTTCCTGGGGCGATATGTTTTAACGGTTCAGGTTTGCCTATTCCGGTAAACGGGTCACGCATAACTGCTTCGACCAAATCGAGAATTTTGAGTGCGACCCGCTGGTTGGTTTGCACCCAGAACCGCAGGTCTTCACGAAATTCTGGCTGAAAGGCACTTACCCGCCCAACGGTTTTAACCAAGACCAACCTCGGCGCGTAAATCGGCGGGTGCTTGGGGTTGTGTGGTTTGTTGTTGGGCGCGGGCCAATGCCGCCAATAAGCGTTCCGCATTGGCAGGGGAGCGCAACAGATGTGCGGTTTCAAGCAGGCTGTTGAGTTCATCGGCGGCAATCAGGGCGACATCGGCGGCCCCGCGCCGTTGGATAATCACCACTTCTTGATCGTCTGTCACCC
>JAQTNZ010000097.1 GCA_028713595.1 Methylovulum sp.
GTGATAGTAAAATTGCCGATTTTTTAAACGAAAAAGGCATCCATGTTGCAAGAAGGACAATTGCCAAGTATCGTGAAGCGATGTTTATCGCATCATCAAGCCAAAGGAAACGGATTCTGTAACCCTCTTAGGGCACAACGTTTGTCAAGAGGGTCTTTCAGGCCAAACAGCCGTCCTTTCGCTTAAACCCATCAATTTATAAAGGAGTTTTACCATGCAAGTTATAATAACAGGTCATCATCTTGAAATAACCGACGCGTTGAGAGCGCATATCGATGCGAAATTTGCCAAATTGGCGCGTCATTTTGACAATGTGACTGATGTTCATGTTATTTTAAGCGTAGAAAAGCTGGTGCAAAAGGCCGAAGCCACCTTGCAACTGAGCGGGGCCAAGCTGTTTGCCGAAGACCATCAGGAAGATATGTATGCGGCGATTGACAATATGGTGGACAAACTTGACCGCCAAATCACCAAGCATAAAGAAAAGACCAACAACCATCGATAACCCTTAAGGTGCAAGGCGGCCTATCCTTCCATCTTACCGACCCTTGCACCTGATGTTATGAAACTACTCATTGTTAGCGGCCTGTCCGGTTCCGGCAAAAGCATTGCCTTAGATACCCTTGAAGATTGCGGCTATTATTGCATAGACAATCTGCCGGTCACTTTGCTGGCAGATTTTATCAACCACGTCATGCTGGTTGACACCAAAACTTACGCCAAAACCGCTATTGGCATTGATGCCAGAAACCAAAGCGACAGTTTGGCGCACTTTTCCGACAGCATGGCCCTGATACACGGCAAAGGCATAGACTGTGAAGTCATTTTTATGCAGGCGGAAGAGGCGACCTTGCTGAAACGCTACAGCGAGACCCGCCGCAAACACCCGCTTACCGACCTCAATATCCCCTTAAAAGAAGCCCTCATCATTGAGCGGGAAATGCTCACCCCCATCGCCCGCCATGCCAGTGTCATCATCGACACCAGCCGCACCCATTACCACCAACTGCGCGAGCTGATTAAAGAGCAAATTGGCGAGCGTAACACCAAACATATTTCCTTACAGTTCCAGTCCTTTGGCTTTAAGCACGGCGTACCCTTGGACGCTGATTTTGTCTTTGATGCCCGTTCCCTGCCCAACCCTTATTGGATGCCGGAGTTGCGCGGCCAAACCGGCAAAGACCAGGACGTGATTAGCTTTTTACAGGAACAGCCGTTGGTCAATGAGCTATTTCAGGACATTGCCCAGTTTCTGGAGCGGTGGATTCCGCGTTTTGAAGCCGAAGGCCGCACTTACCTGACCGTCGCCATTGGCTGCACCGGCGGCCAGCACCGCTCGGTGTATCTGGTGGAGAACTTGGTCAACTTGTTTAAGAACACCTACCTTAAAGTCATCGTCCGCCACCGGGAACTGTTAGGCCAAGCCTGACTACCCATTTTTTGTTTGCCGGAGTTTGCTGCCACTGCCATTAAGTTAAGGATTTGTGCCTATAATTTCAACAAGATAGGATTATCCGTTCGCCCTGAGCTGGTCGAAGGGTGAACGGTTAATCCGGTCATGGTTCGACAAGCTCACCACGAACGGATTAACTTACTACGACCTTAGCTCAATAGCGTTTTCTATGTTATTGAATAAAAATAGTATTCCTTAACTTAATGGCAGTGACGTGGCACGTGGGAACGAGAACGTTACTTTTATCTTGTTGAAATTACAGGCACAAATCCATTAACTTAATGGCAGTGGTACGCTGTGTGGGTATAGAGCATAAGTATCTACACAACTTTTATTAGCCCTTGTAAAACAAATGGTTAGTACATTTGACAAAAATCGGTAATTTTATAAAAATCAAATGGTTGCAAAACTTGTGTAGATACTTATGGGTATAGAGGGAGGGCGTGCGGCACACGGAAACGGTAGCCTCTATTAAACACTGGTTTTTTGCCCAGATAGGATTTATGAACATTTTTAAACGCGCCCGTGTCCGTTATATCTTGCACCGTTATGCCATTTCCCATGCCGTGTGGTTAGCGGTTATCGGCAAGTTAAGCTTTTTACAGGGTATGAGTGCGGTTGAGAAAGCCCGTTTGCGTGAGCTGACGACGTTGTTTTTGTACGAAAAACACGTTGTTGGCACCCAAGGCTTCGAGCTTGATGAAACCGTGTGCGTGACCATTGCCGTGCAGGCTTGTTTGCCGGTATTGGGGTTGGGTTTTAATTGCTTGGCGGGCTGGCGGGATGTCATCGTTTACCCCGCTGCGTTTCGGGTGCACAGGGATGCTGTTGACGAGGCCGGTGTCGTCCATCCTGAAGAGCAGGTGTTGGCGGGGGAAGCGTGGTCACGCGGGCCGGTTGTCGTGTCGTGGGCGGATGTCGCGCGTGACCCATCAGGCAGCGGCTCTAATGTGGTGATCCATGAAATCGCCCATAAACTGGATGGCTTGAACGGGCGCACCAATGGTTTCCCGCCTTTGCATGTCGGCATGTCGGTGCCGCAGTGGACGGCGGCGTTGGGTGAGGCCTACCAGCAGTTGGTCAATCGTGTCGGGCATCACCATCAACCCTGTATCAACGCTTATGCCGCCACCAGTCCGGCTGAGTTTTTTGCCGTCATCAGCGAATATTTTTTCTGCGCCCCCGAACTGCTGCACCAGCATTTTGCTGAGGTTTACCGGCAATTGCGGCTTTATTACCGCCAAGACCCCTTGTTACGGCTCCACCAAATTCATGCAACACCCGTAGAGACGTTGCATTGCAACGTCTTAGCGAAGACTATACGGTGAACGGTTTTTGGAGCTTGGGTCTCTTGACCGCAATTGGCGGGCAGGATGCCCGCGCTCCTCTCAGCTAAGATGTTGCAGTGCAACATCCCTACGAAGGTGGCTGTATCAGCGCAGTTCCCACGTTTTGCGGAAGCTGGTTTCTTGGTCGAAATTTTGCCAGATGTAATCGGGGGTGACGATGGGCTTGGTGGGGATCACAAAGGTCGCCATGTCGTAAGCGCCGTTCAGTGTCCGTGCCACCATGTACACCATGCCGGTGAAAAATCCGGCGGTGGCGGCGTAAGCCCAGCCTTGTTTGCGGCGGGTGATTATGATGGTTTTGGGGATTTCGGCGACACCGGTGACGGCGTTGGCGAGGCCGTTGCCGAATTTGCCGCCAAATCTGGCAGGGTAGCTGGAGGCGCTGGCGTTGAAGCTTGCCAGTAAACTGAGCATCAAGAGACGTTTTACAAGTGCTTTCACAGGTGCTCCAAAGGATTAAGGTCGGGCTAGGGGTGGACGGCGGACAGGCTAATAAGCCTGTCCGCCGGACTGGGTAAGTGCTTGAGGGGGCAGAGCGTGCCTGCGTTAGTCTTTTACCCAACCATCGCGTAAGGTGACGGTGCGGTTAAAGACGCGGGTGCCGTCAACGCTATCGACGGTGTCCAGACAAAAATAGCCGACCCGTTCAAATTGGTAACGCTGTTCGCCGTTGGCCTCTGCCAAGCTGGCTTCCACGCGGCAATCGGTTAAGACTTCCAAGGAGTTCGGGTTAAGCGCGTCCAGGAAGTTGGCTTCGTTGTCCGGTTGCGGGACGGTGAACAGGCGGTTGTACAAACGAACTTCGGCGCTGAGGGCATGGGCTTCTGATACCCAATGGATCACGCCTTTGACTTTGCGGCCTTCGGGGTTTTTGCCTAAGGTGTCGGGGTCATAGCTACAGCGCAGTTCCACGACTTTGCCATCGCTGTCTTTAATGACTTCGTCACAACGGATGACATAAGAGCCGCGCAGCCGCACTTCTTCACCCACCACCAGCCGTTTGTATTTGGGCGGCGGGTTTTCGGAAAAATCATCTTGTTCAATCAGGATCACTTTAGAAAAAGGCACGTTGCGCTTGCCCAGTTCAGGCCGTTGCGGGTGGTTGCTGACTTCGAGGTTTTCGGTTTGCCCGTCAGGGTAGTTGCTGATGACCACCCGCAACGGTTCCAGTACCGCCATGACCCGTAAGGCGTTTTCGTTAAGGTCTTCACGGATGCAGTATTCCAGCACGCCCATTTCTATCCAAGAGTTTTGCTTGGTCAGGCCGATGCGTTCGCAAAAGTCGCGGATGGCTTTGGGCGTGACTCCGGCACGGCGTAGGCCCGCCAAGGTCGGCATACGCGGGTCATCCCAGCCGCTGACGTGTTTTTCGGTGACGAGCAGGTTGAGTTTGCGCTTGCTGACGATGGTGTATTCCAATTGTAAGCGGGCAAATTCGATTTGTTGCGGATGGCTAGGGGTTTGCAGTTGCTCCAAAACCCAATCATAGAGCGGGCGGTGGTCTTCAAATTCCAGCGTACATAGCGAATGGGTGATGTGTTCCAGTGCATCCGAGATACAGTGGGTATAGTCGTACATCGGGTAAATGCACCAGGCATCGCCGGTGCGTTGGTGGTGGACGCGGCGGATTCGGTATATCGCGGGGTCGCGCAGGTTGATGTTGGGCGAAGCCATGTCAATTTTGGCGCGTAGCACATACTGGCCGTCGGCAAACTCGCCCGCCCGCATCCGTTTGAACAAATCTAGGTTTTCGGCTATCGGGCGATCCCGGTCTGGGCTTGGTTTGCCCGGTTCGGTCAGGGTGCCGCGATAGGCGCGGATTTGTTCGGCGGACAGGCTATCGACGTAAGCCAGGCCATGTTCGATCAATTGGATGGCGTAGGCGTAGAGTTGCTCAAAATAGTCGGAGGCGTGGCGCAATTCGCTCCAGCTAAAGCCTAGCCATTGCACATCCCGCATGATGGATTGCACGTATTCGTCGCTTTCTTTTTCGGGGTTGGTATCATCAAAACGCAGGTTGCAGGTGCCGTTGTTTTCCAGCGCCATGCCAAAGTTGAGGCAAATCGATTTGGCGTGGCCGATATGCAAATAGCCGTTAGGTTCCGGTGGGAAGCGGGTGGCGACCCTGCCGTCATGTTTGTTGGTTTTAAGGTCGTTGGCAATAATTTGCCGGATAAAGTTGGCGGGTAGTGAGGTTTCTTGTGTTGACATGAGTATACCGGGCTATTGAAATGATTCAAAAACGGGCCGTTGATGGTTGATGGGGACGGGCGTTTTAAAGCCCGTGGGACAGGGCAATACTACTGGAATTGCGCAAGCCCGTCCAGTGACGTGCTGGCCTTGCAACCGTTGCGGGGGATGTTTCTAATAAGGACAGGCAAGAAAAAACCGTGTGCCCTTGGCAGGCCCCGCCCTTTTGCAAAGGCGGGCGGTTTAGGCGTGTGTGGGGAGGGCTTAGAGGGCGTAGCGGTTGAACAGCATCGACAGCATGTCGCATTCGTCCGTGGTGGGTTTGATCCAGCCAGGAATGCCCAAATCGGCCAAGACTTGGCGGCCTTGGCTGTCTTGGTTCATGTCCAGCAGGACTTCGGACAAGGCCTTGCCCACTTCGGTACAGCGTGGCGAGGCGCTGAACACATGGAAGGCAAAGGCGGTTTCGCTTTGGTCAATTTCGCGGAGCATCTTGCGGGTCAGGCCGGACAGGCCCTTATAGGTTTCGCTGAGCATGAACAGGATGTCGGCGGAGCCTTTCAGCAGCATTTGCAGGGCTTTAATGTCATGGCCGGAAAATATGTATTCCATGTTGGTCAGGGAACTTTCGCTCTCTTCCAACAAAAACCGGCCCAGCAGATAGACAAAGCTATCGGGGGCGGCGGTGACGATCTTGCCGCCTTTATAGTCGGCCAAGGTTTGCCGCTTGTCATCGCTACGCACCAGCAAGGTGACTTCATCGGTTTGGTCTATCGGCCTTAGCAAGGGCTGGTAGTGGTGTTCCAGCATCAGGCGGGTGGCTTCAAACGGTTTGGTGAAGACAATATCCATTTCTTCGACTTTTTTGCGCCGCTCGCTCATGGCGCCGTGGCTCAGTTCCAGATGCACTTCCCGCCCTAAATGGCGTTGCAGGTAAGTGTTGAAGAAATACCAACCGTTCATTTGTTGGCTGCTTTGCGCACTGACCCACAAGCTAAGCCTGTCGGTGTTGTTGGCCTGGATGGCGGCGGGCGGCGTTTGGTCAACCGCCCGGCGTAAGGCAGGGGCGGCGGTTGCCGCAGCGGGTGCGGTTTGTGCCTGTACGCCGGCTGTCAGCTTGACCGTGTCAGCCGTGGTGGTGGCATCATCGGACAGGTAACGGGTCAGCCCGGTCATTTTGAACAGCACGCCGATCATGCGGTTGGCGTTGACCACACGGATGCTGGTGTCGCGCTCTTGCCAATGCTGGAAGAGTTTGAGCAATTGTGCCAAGCCCATCGAATTGACGCGCTGGACTTGCGCAAAATCCAGCGTCACCGCGCAATTTAACGGCAACACATACAAGGGTTGCAAGCTTTCGACCGCACTGGCATCGACCATGCCATAGAGGCTAAACAATTGTTCCGGGGCGGTGCGGGACGGTTGTGGTTGGATTTGCAGCTTATCGGTGGCCGTCAGATCCGGCGGGGCGGCCACCGGGGTAGGGGCGGGCATGGGTTTGGCGGCTTCGCTCACTAATTCTTCCGCCAAGAAACGGGTCAGGCTGGTCATTTTGAATAACACGCCAATCATACGGTTGACGTTGGTGACGCGGATTTGGCTGTTACGGTGTTGCCACAGCTCAAACAGTTTCAGCAATTGCGCCAAGACCATCGAGTTGACCCGGTCCACTTGGGAAAAATTAAGCTCGACGATGCACTCCGGGGGCAATACGTATAAGGTTTCCAGGGCATCGACCGCGTCAACATCGACTGTGCCAACCAGGAAAAATTGTTGCGACAGCTTGTCTGACGAGGGTTGCGGCAGTATTTTTAACTTAGATGAATTCATGGTTAATCGCCTCAAATAATTCAGTATGGTAAAGGAATTGGAAACCTTTATCCGCTTCTGGGTCAAAAGGGTTGTGCAAGTCCAGAAACACGCAGACTTGGGTTTGCCGATTAGGGAGCACCCGCAGTTGTAAATAATCGGACATGCGCCAGATCAGGTACAGGCCGCCGCCGCCTACGCCAGCGTCCAACCCTAAGCCTTCGACATGTGGGGTCAACCGGTTCAAAAATTCCTGTGGGGTCAACGTGCCCCAGGAATCGGTCAGGGAAATCCCCAAAATGTGGCCTTGGACAGACACGTCCAGCCGTAACGTTTCATCCGCCGCCAATTCCCGCGACGTGCCTTTTTTATATAAGGGACGGCCTTTGCCGTCACGCGGTGCGGCGCACAGGCCGTTTTCGATCAGTTCATCCAACAAAAAAACGGCGGCATCCAGACGGTCAGGGTCGCCGGTGGCCGCCACTTCTTGCAGCCACGCATCCACTTCGCCGATTATAAAGGCTTTGTCTTCGCTATGGGTGAAATAAAACTCCCGGCGATGTTCGGGATAGCGCAACAGCATAGCCAAATCATCGGGGCATTTGGTCAGATGTTGGTTCAGCAAGATGTCCCAGCCGAGCTGGTCATTGATCGGCCTATCTTGGAGCAGGACACGCCGGACACCTTGCCGGGACAGGCTGGGCAGCAAATCGGCAAAACACCCCTTTGCCAAGAAGATCAGTTCCTGACGGTTGATTTTGCTGGCAACGGTGATCGGGTTAGTGCGGTAATCGTTATCAAACAGATAAGTTTGCTCCGCTTCAGGCGTTTTTGCCGGAGCCGCCAAGTCAGGATTGACGGTTTCGTAAGTCTTTTCCAAGTAGTCTACGGAAAACAAGGTCACATCGTCATGAAAAGTGGTGCGTTGCAGGAAACTGGTCAGGCTGAGCAAGATAATGTCATGCAGGGTGGCGTTATCGCTTTCGGCATGGTTGACCAGCAACGCTTCCAAGCGTTCATAACCGAAACATTCACTGGTGGCATTTTCTTCTTCGACAATACTGTCCGTGTATAAAAACAGGCGGTCGCCCAGATCCATCTCAGTGGTTACC
>JAQTNZ010000098.1 GCA_028713595.1 Methylovulum sp.
CATAGCGGCGAAAAAATCTATTTGACGTTACGTCCCGCCGAAGCCAATACGGGCATCAGATTTCGCCGTGTCGATCTTGCCGAGCCTGTCACTATCCAAGCGTCACCCAACAATGTCGGTGAGACCGTGTTGTCCACCACACTGGTGTCGGGTCGGGTAAAAATATCCACGGTCGAACATTTATTGTCCGCGTTTGCCGGTTTGGGTATTGATAACGCCATGATTGATGTCAGTGCCGCCGAAGTGCCGATTATGGACGGCAGTGCCGGGCCCTTTGTATTTTTATTGCAATCGGCAGGGGTTGAGGAGCAAGAATGCCCCAAGCAATACATCCGCATCAAACGCAGCGTGCGGGTTGAAGAGGGTGACAAATGGGCGGTTTTTGAACCGTTTGACGGCTTTAAAGTGACGTTCACCATTGATTTTGAACATCCCGCTTTTGAAGAGCATGTCAAAACCGCCACTATGGACTTTTCTTCGACCACCTTTGTGAAAGAAGTGAGCCGTGCCAGAACCTTTGGCTTTATGAAAGACATAGATATGTTGCGGCAAAACAATTTGGCTCTAGGCGGCAGCTTGGATAACGCCATTGTGGTGGATGACAATAAAATCCTCAATGAAGAAGGCCTGCGTTGCGCCGATGAATTCGTCAAACATAAAATCCTGGATGCCATTGGCGATTTGTATCTGTTGGGATACAGCCTGATCGGCGAATTCACCGGCTATAAATCAGGGCATGGCCTCAACAACAAATTGTTGCGTAAATTGTTGGAAGAAACCGATGCCTGGGAAATGGTGACTTTCGATGACGAAGACGATGCGCCGATTTCTTTTATGCGTTCCGCACAATCACAACGCGCCGAGTCATAACGCCCCATAGCCGACACCAGCGGGGATCATCCCCGGTTCCCGTTGGCAATGGGTTGGGGTTTGCCACCCTTCCTTTTTCCCCGTCTCACCCCAACAAAAAACACCTCTCTGGCGGCTGGTTTTCCAGCCCCGCCTCAGTCGTCCCGTCTTTCAAATTCACCCCAGAAAACCGCACACGTTCCGATTCATCAATCAAATACAGTAGCTTAGCCAATGCCTGCGCGTAACTTAAACCATTGTCATGGATATTGGAAATGCAATTACGGTCAGCATCGGTGCTGACACCTGCCCGGGCTTGGTAAGTAAAATAAATGCCCATGCTGTCGGGTGAACTTAAGCCGGGGCGCTCGCCAATCAAGACAACACATAACCGTGCGGCAAAATGTCCGGCAATGGCATCACCGATGGCGACCCGCCCATGTTTGACCAAACAGATAGGGGGCAGGGCATAGCCTTTGGCGCATAATTCTGGTAGCAATAGCTTTAAAAAAGCGGGCGCATGGTGCGCTATGGCTTTGGATGACAGCCCATCCGCCACTACGACTACGGCATCGGCCTTAATAGTTGCGGTATCCTGTAAAATCCCTTGTGCCGCCGCACCTAATAACCGCCCCAAATCGGGCCGCTGCAAATACAGCCGTTGGTTGTCCGCTTGCGTGGGCAGGGTAAGGCTTTGATGGCCCTGAGCGGCCAACGCTTGGGCAAGGCCCGCAAAATCTAACGGGATATTGACCGCATCCCGCGCTAAAGCATGAGCCAGTTGAAAATCCAAGCTGGCACGGGTAGGCTGGCTCATGCCCGCACGTCCTAAGGCAATACGCGCAGGGGTAAATTGGCTTAAGGTATGCCAAGGATCAGGCGTTGTGGTCACTTGTTCAGGCGTGTTCATCGCAATAGCCGTTGAGTTTATCTAAAGCCGGTTTAAATAAGGCGGGGATGCTTCGCTGTGCCGCCAATTGGTTAGCCGCGTCAAAAATCTGGTGGGTTTGCAGCCATTGCTCAAATTCAGGGGCGGGGCGCAAGCCCAGCACTTGCCGTAAATACAGCGCGTCATGGAAAGACGTGGACTGATAGTTGAGCATGACATCATCGGCACCAGGAACACCCATGATAAATGTCCCGCCCGCCACTGCAAATTGGGTCAACAACATATCCATATCGTCTTGGTCAGCTTCTGCGTGGTTGGTGTAGCAGACATCGCAACCCATAGGCAAGCCCAGTAATTTGCCGCAAAAATGATCCTCCAAACCCGCACGGATGATCTGCTTGCCATCATACAGATATTCGGGGCCGATAAAGCCGACCACCGTATTGACCAACAAGGGTTTAAACTGCCGTGCCACCGCATAAGCCCGTGCTTCGCAGGTTTGCTGATCTAGGCCTTCATGGGCGTTGGCGGACAACTCACTGCCTTGTCCAGTCTCAAAATACATGCAGTTGTCGCCAATACTGCCGCGTTTAAGCTCCAACGCGGCAAGATGGGCTTCTTGCAACAGCGCCAAATTAATGCCGAAGCTGTCATTGGCTTTTTGGGTGCCGGCAATCGACTGGAACACCAAATCCACCGGTGTACCTTGTGCCATTGCCTGTAGCGTTGTGGTGACATGCGCCAATACACAAGACTGGGTGGGGATTTGATAGCGTTCGATAACGTCATTGAGCAAATGCAACAGGCGAGTGGTCGCTTGCAGGTTATCAGAAACGGGATTGATGCCGATGACCGCATCGCCGCAACCATACAGCAAACCGTCTAATACACTGGCCGCCACGCCAGCCGGATTGTCCGTGGGGTGGTTCGGTTGCAAACGCGTGGACAATCGGTTGGCTAACCCGATAGTGCCACGGAAGCGGGTAATTACCCGGCATTTTTTGGCGACCAAAATCAAATCTTGAATACGCATAATTTTTGACACCGCCGCCACCATTTCCGGTGTCAGACCGGGGGCGATAGCCGTTAAAGACTCGGTGCTCGCCCGTTCTGACAATAACCAATTGCGGAAATCACCTACAGTCAAATGGCTGATAGGGGCAAACGCCACCCTATCATGGCCGTCAATAATCAGACGCGTGACCTCATCTTGCTCATAAGGCACCAGCGCTTCTGTTAAAAATTGCTTTAATGGCACATCGGCCAGCACCCACTGCGCCGCAACCCGCTCAAGATGGCTAACCGCCGCCACCCCCGCCAAATAATCGCCAGAGCGTGGTGGACTGGCTTTAGCCATTAAGTTGCGTAAATTTTTAAAATCGTAACACAGGCTTGCCGTGCGTATGGTATACATCGTGAAACTATCCAGATAGTAGGCCAGAGGGTGGGGGTATTCACTACCTATAACTAATGGCTGTAAACGGTCTTACACTCACCACCGTCATTATTACACACCACATTTTTTTTCCATTTTTTTTCTTCAGTGATGTCAATACCATAGCCCTTGTTGGCGACCAATATTAAGGTATTGTTTTCAAAACGCACTTGGAAATGCTTGAGTGCGCTCATGCCAATCAACACCTCATCCAACTGGTCGCTGATGGCCGCCTCAGTGTTTTTGATAATGGCATTGCCTAATTTTAATTCTTTAATTTCCGTTGCCTGTACCTCCGCCAAGCCGTTGGCGGTGCTGACCATGCCTGTTTCACCTATCGGTAACTTGGCGGCTTTGGCTAATTTGCTGGGTATGGCAGTGGTCGTGGCACCCGTATCGATCAAAAAGGGCATACTGACACCATTAATTAGCGCCCGGCCCCTAAAATGCCCCTTATTATCCCCATGGATAACAATGTCTTCCTGATCCAATTCACAGCGTTGGTCAAATAAAGGGGTGATGGACGGGAGGTAATCCACGCTTTGGAACAGCAGCAAGGCCATCAATGAGCCTATTATGCCACGGGTTAATTGTGTCCAAAAAGTCATAACGATACCTTTTTTGCTTTTAGATATTGATGGGCGGATATTCGAGCTTGAATCTGACAGCCTAAGGTATCGCGTACACTTAATAAAATCTATAGCGGCGGCTAAAAATAACACTTTTACGCCAAGCGGGGAGTAGTGCAAATAATGATTTAGGACTTTCGCCCTATAAAAAAACCATCCAGACATTTACTCGTCTGGATGGCCTATCAGGAAACAACTGGGGTGCGGTGGCCCGCATCCAGTTAAGGTTGACGTTTAAGGTAACAGCCGATTTTACATATTAAAATCGAACAGTCCCATCAAGTCAGAAATGGCGGGTTGGTTGGCAGGGATATAGGCGTTGGAACCGGCCACTGGGTTAGGCAGGTTGTCGCGGCTGCGGTAAGACAATGGGCTCAAGCCCCAGTTTGTCTCGATGAATTTCAAGATGGACGCATGGTCGCCATAGCTATGGTCAATATGGCCTTTTTTCGCCCAAGAGGAGATAGCCAAGAAAGGGATACGGGTACCGTCACCAAAGAAATCGATAGGTTGGATATAGTTGGAGTCATAATAACCGCCGCCTTCATCAACCGTAACGAAAATGGCCGTGTTCTTCCACAGTTTTTTGTTGGCTTTGACTTGGTTGACAATGCTCAGGACATATTGCTCAAAGTCAGGCAAGGTGGCATTGGCTGGATGTCCAGCCTTGCTTTCATAAGGACGCAGATAAGCAACGGCGGGCACTTTGCCACTGCTGAGGTCGCTGTCAAAGTTGGCAATAGGTTGCAGGTTGTATTTCAGCTCGGTTGTCATAATCGAGGCGAAACCGGTCAACGGGTCACAAATGCCGCAATATTCGTTAGGATCTGGGTCGCCACTGCGGCCGCCGCTGTAATATTTCCAAGAAATGCCGTTGGCCGCCAACTTGTCAGCAATAGTGGGGATAGTTTGCGGTGGCAGGATAGTTTCTGGCGTGGCTGATTTAGGGTGGAAAGGTTTCAAATTGCCGAATTGGTCATAAGCCAACCCTTAGTTGTTCACCAGTTTAACAAGGGAGATTCGATAGCTAACCAAAAATTACCATGTAAATTAGATAATTATAAAACCGTCCGAACCATTAAGCCTAAGTGATATAATAAAAGTATGGGTCGTCCGCATAACACGGACACCGGACACATTCTTTTTTCAGGCTGGTTGGTTTGGCTTTGTTTAATGAGAGAAGTGTGCCAACAAAATGGGCAGGGGAAAGGAACAAGGGGCCGAACAGCTAAAGCTATTGGCCCCTTGTTTTTTAACTGGCGGTATCAGCCGTATGTTCTGTTACGGCTGTTTTTTCTGTGTTAACGGCGGCCTCTGGCACAGGTTGGGCCGTGTCTACCTGTTCCGGTTCCGAAATTTCGGAATGTACAGTAACTTCCGGTTGCGGGGTCAGGGCGATAACGTCCGCTGCTATAATAGGCTCTGGTGCGACAATAACAATTTCTGCTACCGATTCGGCCACTAGCGTCGGTATTTCGGCTACCTGACTATCCGCCACTGCTTCGGTGTGTTCTGGAGCGGGTTGCCGTTCTTCAGTCTGGGCTGGCTCTTCAGATAGGGCGGGCGTGTCTAAGATAGGTGTGGCAACCCGTTCGGCAATGTTTTCCTCAGCGATAACGGCTGGTTGGCTGTCCGCTACGGTTTCAGGTGGCGTTGTAACTGTTGCTGGTTCGGTAATAGCGCTGGCAGCCACTTCGGCCACTACGATTTCAATCACATCAGTAGCCTTAACTGGCTCCGCTTGGGGGCTTTCTTGGTTAAGAGGCTCACTTTGCTCCGTACTGTCGTCAAAATCGTATGATGCCGCCAGTTGTGGTTCTATATCGCCATTGGTTTCATGAGCGTCATCGGGGCGTTTGTAATTAGGATTACGCGGTCTTCTGCGATTGGGGCCGCGTCTGTTTGAACGTCTGGACGAAGAACGCAAGTTGGCTTGTTCTTCGGCAGACAATTCCGACATATTGATATTGTCCGGGTCAACGGCAGGTGTTGCCATAGCGGCTTGCAGGCCGGTGTCGGACTCTTCTTTTTCCGCGGCTTCCACAGGCATTGCCACTGGAGTAGGCGGAATGATGTTCGGCCTGACATTGCGCCCAGGCCCCCTAAATTGGCGCGGAGGAGGCGGTGTCGCTTCCTCCGACGTTTTTTCAGGTTTGTCCAGTTCCTGATTGACGACAGGTTCGCGGTCACGATCGCGGTTCCGGTTCCGGTTCCGCTTGCGGTTGGCATTGCGGCTACGGCTAGGCGGCGTTTCGCTGCTGGCCTTGGCTTCTTCCGCTTCGGGCGCTACGGCGGTAACAGTGGCATTGTCTTTGTTTTCAGGCTCAACTGCCACGGCACTGACCAATTTGTGCCAGAAGCGTTTAATCAGGCTGGCCGCTTCGTTTTTATGGGTGATAGGCTCAGGGATGTCGTGGACAAATTCTTGGATGACTGGCCGTTCCACTTTGCTCTTCATTTGCTGGGCAAATTCAGGGATGCTGATTTCTTCGGCCTTGATTTGCACATAGCTAGGTTTATCATCCGCCGAGACTTCTTTTTCTTTGATGCGCTCGATTTCGTAGGCCGGGGTTTCCAGATGGCGGCTAGGCAGAATGACAATGCCGACTTTCAAACGGTTTTCAATTTGCTCAATAGCACTGCGCTTTTCATTTAACAAGAAAGTCGCCGATTCAATGGGCAGATGGGCGATGACTTTTTCGGTGCCTTTTTTCATCGCCTCTTCTTCAAGCAGGCGCAATACCGATAGGGCGACCGATTCGACATTACGGATCGTGCCTTGGCCTTTACAGCGTGGGCAAATGATTTGCGTGGAATCCCCCAAGGAGGGGCGCATCCGTTGCCGTGACATTTCCAGCAAACCAAAACGGGAGATTTTGCCGGTTTGGATACGGGCGCGGTCTATTTTCAGCGCGTCACGCAGGTGATTTTCAACACTGCGCTGGTTTTTGTTGGACATCATGTCGATGAAGTCAATGACAAACAGGCCGCCTAAGTCACGCAGGCGCAATTGTCTGGCGATTTCATCCGCCGCTTCCAAGTTGGTGTTGAGGGCGGTTTCCTCGATGTCACTGCCTTTGGTGGCGCGGGCCGAGTTGATGTCTATGGATGTCAGGGCCTCGGTGTGGTCGATGACTATCGAGCCACCGGAAGGCAATGACACCTCACGGTTATAGGCGACTTCGATTTGGGCCTCAATTTGGTAACGGTTAAACAAAGGCACGGCATCTTGGTACAATTTTGCTTTCGGCAAAAAATGCGGCATGACTTGTTTGAGGAATTTTTGCACCAAAGCAAAAGATTCTTGGTTATCAATTAGGATTTCATCAACATCGCCGCGCAAATGGTCACGCAAGGCGCGGATGATGACGTTGCTTTCCTGGAATACCAAAAACGGAGCTTTTTGTTCGCCGGACGAGCGTTCAATGGATTCCCACAATTGCATGAGATAGTTCAGGTCCCATTGCAGTTCTTCGGCGTTTTTGCCGCAACCGGCGGTGCGGACGATCAGCCCCATATTGTCAGGGATGGTCAACGAGGCCATGACTTCGCGCAATTCGCTACGGGTGTCGCCTTCAATCCGGCGGGAAATGCCCCCGGCTTTGGGGTTGTTGGGCATCAGCACCAGATAAGTGCCGGCCAAGCTGATGTAAGTGGTCAGCGCGGCGCCTTTGTTGCCGCGCTCTTCCTTCTCAATCTGCACGACAATTTCTTGGCCTTCCTTAATCAGATCCTTAACGGCGGCACGGCGGCCTTCTTCGGCGCCTTCCGGGGTATTGCGGTACGCGGGGGAAATTTCCTTGAAGGGCAAAAAGCCGTGCTTTTCCGCGCCATAGTTGACGAAGGCCGCTTCTAAGCTGGGTTCTACGCGGGTGATGATGCCTTTATAAATATTAGATTTTTTTTGTTCTTTTGATGGTACTTCTATGTCAAAATCATACAGTTTTTGACCATCTACCAAAGCGACCCGCAGTTCTTCCGCTTGCGTGGCGTTGATAAGCATTCTTTTCATTGTGTATCCTTGTGGTGTCCTGCTCCGTGGTCAGACTTTATTAATCAGACTGGCTTAGTTCCTAGTGCAAAGTGAGTAGTCAAT
>JAQTNZ010000099.1 GCA_028713595.1 Methylovulum sp.
AAAAATTGAGAATCTCAAATTCTTTTTGCGACAACTCGACTTTTTCATTATTAAACGTCACCTGATGCGCCGCCGGGTCCAGCACCACGCCCTTATACTCAATCGTCGGCACGCTCCGCCCCTCATTGCGCCGCGCCAACGCCCGCAAACGGGCGCAGACCTCATCCAGATCAAACGGCTTAATGACAAAATCATCCGCACCACTATCCAGCCCCAACACCCGATCCGGCACAGTATCCCTAGCCGTCAGCACCATCACTGGGGTTTCGTCCTTACGCGCACGCAGGGCGCGGAGGATAGCCAAACCGTCCATATCCGGCAGGTTTAAATCCAGCACAATCAGCTCGTAGCTATTGAGCTTAAGCGCTTCGTCCGCCAGCTTGCCATTAGTCAGCCAGTCCACCGCATAACCCTCCATCGTCAGGCCAGCGACCAGACCGTCACCGAGTATTTCGTCATCTTCTACCAGCAAAAGTCGCATAGGTTTGTTCGGTTTCTAATTAGGATGTTTCTAACACAGGAACGGGCACAAGGAAACGGAATACGGATCACATGCCCCATTGCGAAAATCTTATCAGCATACGCCAGAGTTAAGAACACTGCCATTGGCAATGATTATATCCAACAAACAATAGAAGATGGTTGAGGAAATTTGCGTTGGATGAAGATACTTTCACAGTCTAAGACGTTTTTCCGCCAACGCCACAATCAACAGGTACTCGCCAAACAACGCCGAAGCCAACAGCCACCAAGGCCACGCCAAATAAGGACGGATATATCCAGGTAGCAGCGACAGGCCGACACCGAGCAGGATATAAGCCAAAATGCGCCTGACCGGATAGGCGATAGGGTAAAACCATTGCCCCAGCCCATAGGACACCACCGACATGCTGGCATAACAGGCCAAGGTCGCCCATGCCGAACCTTCATACCCGAACAACGGAATCCACCAGACATTCAGGACTATGGTCAAGGCCGCCCCGCCCAACGACACCCACGCACCCAACCCCGTACGGTCAGTAAGCTTGTACCAAATCGACAGGTTGACATACACCCCTAAAAACAAGTTCGCCAATAACAGCACCGGCACTACCTTCAAACCGGCGCGAAACTCCACGCCCATAAAATACTGGAAAAAATCAATGTACAGCGTCACCAGCAAAAAGATCAGCACACACAAAATCACAAAAATTTTCAGTACCTTGGCATAAATTTCACGCGCATCACTGTTATCGGCATAGGCAAAAAAGAACGGTTCGGCGGCATAGCGGAACGCTTGGATAAACAGCGACATTAACATCGACAGCTTATAACAGGCGCTATAAACACCGAGCATGCGCATGTTGGTGGCAAAATCGAAGGGCAACAAATATTTCAACAAGGCGCGGTCAAGCATCTCGTTGATGATCCCGGCAAAGCCAATAATCACCATGGGTGCCGAATAACGCAGCATACGCACGAACAGCCTACGGTCAAAGCCCCACGCTATGCCCGCCAATTGCGGCGACAACAATACCAATTTGCTGGCGCTGGCCAGTAAATTGGCGATAAACACATAACCTAAACCGATATTGGGCTGGTAGATATAGGCCAACCACGGCGGCGGCCCAGCGGCATACAGCTTAGGGCAATAGACAATAAAAAACAGCGTCAGCCCTACCGTCACGCCTATCTCAATCAGTTTGATACCGGCAAACCTAAACGCCTTCTGCTCCGCCCGCAGCCGTGCAAACGGCAACGCTGCCACCGCATCCAAGGTCAAAATCAAGCCGAACCACGCCACATATTCAGGATGGTTGGCATAATTGAGCGCCTGGGCCAAGGGCTGGTCAGCGAAAAAGATACCCAGAAAAAACAGCAAATTGAGCAGCAATATAAAGATCAATCCCGTGGAATAGGCGCTATCACGGGACGGTTTTTCCTTATCACGGAAGCGGAAATAGCCAGTTTCGAAACCGCATAACAGCAACACCGATAAAAATCCCGAATAGGCATAAAACTCCGACACCACCCCATATTCTTGCGCGGTAAACGAATAGGTCAGCAGAGGCACTAACAGATAATTTAAAAACCGAGCGAAAATGCTGCTAAGCCCGTAAATGGCGGTTTGTGAGGCGAGTTTCTTTAGGATGCCCATGCGCTGGTAATGGTTGGGTTTTGTAGGTGGTGCGCGATTATATAGGAATTATGCAGGGTATAAGCAGGTTTGCCGATGGCCTGAGTGCTCTTAATTGGCTCGGGGTGCAACGCGTAGATGAAATTCAGTAACATGCCGCCGGTATCAAACCTTAAAATCATGCAAGAATTGTTGGTTTATTGCAAGTTTCCCACAATTCTTGCAGGAATGGCATTTTTTAAACAATACCAATGCTTACCGTTGGTATTTCAATAGGTCATACCTTATAATAAGATAAACAAATGCAGAGTTAATTTAAATATTGGCATTAATGATGCCTTAATGATGCCTTTATTTATAAGGATAGAAGTTACGCATTGACAATAGTAACATTATAAAAATCATGTAGTTGCCTCTTATTTATGAAGGGCATTGGCTAGGTTTAATTTAAAAGGAACCTTTAAATTATTATTTCCAACACATTGATTTTAAATGGTAACAAATTTTACATAACCCCGCGCTGACAGGATTTTCAAAAAAGCCTCTCTGTCAATGCGTAACTTCTAAAGGATATTGACTATTTTGGCAAAAACTAACTTGACATAAGGGTTTCTTCCCCTCAACAGTACGTATGCGGCCGGCCAGTATCGCTAATTGAATTATCATGCCGATCCGACAAACTAAAAGGAACCTTGTATGCCGCAAAATTTTAACGAACTTATCACCTACAGCAAGGCTTTTTCCGGGTTGACTCCAGAATTGGAAGCCACCCTAAAAGACATTGCCCCTATCCTAATCCCTCACCTTAAAAGGGTCACCGACAACTTCTACGCGCAATTATCGACAATACCCGTGACCGAAAAGTTTTTGGCCGGACGGATTGAACATCTCAAGTCGGCACACCTGAAATGGATGACGGATTTGTTCAGCCTCACCATTGATGCCCAATTTGCCGAAAACATGTATCGGGTCGGCGACATCCACGTCAAAGTCCATTTGCCGGTGGAATTTATGGCCGGCTCCATGACCTTGATCAATACCGGACTTATCAACTTGGTGGCGGAAACGATGGGCGAAGATCTTGCCAAGTGCGCCAAAGCCTCGCAAGCCATCATCGCAGTGACCGGCTTGGCTTTAATGATTATGCAGCAGTCCTACCAAGCCTCTAGCCTAAGCGGGGAGTTGGAGAAATTCCTAAAAATTTCCGGCATGAGCCGTGTCCTGTTCAGCAATCTAGCTAAAGCTTATCGTGAATAATGGGGGCAATTATCATAGGTGGAAAGTTACACCGCCCCCCGTAGCATCAACTATATTGCCCAATTTATTAAGCTTGCATTCCTGCGCATATAGCGGGATAGCACGAAATATCCGCAGGATAATAAGCACAATTATCTGAAATTATATATAATCACAAGCGTAACCTTTAAATCCAGAGACCTAGCGAATCTCAATCGACCCGTCAAACTATCGGCTAACAGAGGTTTTATCATGGCCTTGAAATTTTATGACAGTCCGTTTCACGTTACCCATAGCTAAGAAACCGCCAGCAAAATGGCTATGAAAATGGACTTGTCCATCATGCTGAGCGATTTAATTGCCAGCAAACAATGGACTCAAGCAGAAGCGGCGGCACAACTGAGCGTTAACCCATCGCGTATATCCGATTTGGTAAACTCAAAAATAGAAAAATTTACTATTGATGCCCTATTCGACATGCTGGATAAACTTGGCTGTCAAGTAAACTGGTCTATGCAATCGCTGCATAAGGCCAGCAAAGTACAACCCAGCACAGACAATAAGATTTAACCCACTAGCCTTAAATGACTGGGGGGGGTATCTACCAGAGCCGCCATGAAAGCCCTCTTGCCTCTCATTAGCCTATCCCTGATAACGGCGTGTGCCGCCAGGGGTTATACGCCTACGCAAAGCCAGCCCATTTATGTGGTCAGCCACGGCTGGCATACGGGCTTTATCGTACCCGCCGACAACATTCAGGCGCGTATCCCTAGGTTAAAGGCACGGTTTGGGGCAACACCGTTCATTGAATTTGGCTGGGGTGACAAAGGCTTTTATCAAGCGCAAGAAATCACTACGGGCTTAACGCTAAGGGCCTTATTCTGGTCGCCGGGATCAACCATCCATGCCGTGGCAGTGCCTGAAAACGTACGTGGCTATTTCGCCAACAGCGCCATTGCGACCGTCTGCCTTAATGACAGCGAGTATGCCGCCCTCATTGGCTTTATTGCCGACAGCTTCTATAAAACCCCACAAGGGGAGGTGCTGGAACTCAGGCGAGGCATTTATGGCGACAGCCAATTTTATGAAGGTGTCAGCAGATACTCTATTTTCAACACTTGCAATAAATGGACGGCCAAAGGCCTGCAACAGGCGGGGCTGGATATAATACCTACCTTTAGCCTGACTGCCGGTAGCATCATGGGCTATCTGCAAGAGCAAAACCCAACCTGCCCCACCCCTTTACAGCACAGCGGTTTGCAAGCTCTGCCAAAGCCATAACCGCCCTATGCCACTCATTTAACGATACTTTTACATCGTCAAAACCTTGTCCGTTTCAATTTGGCTGGTATGCTGATACCGCCAGCAAAACTGTTTTAGCCTCGCCTGACAGGCTTTACGTCCTAACCGTCCTTAAATCCCTAACTGTAAGTCGGGCTAAAAACAGTGTCTGCCTGCACGACTAACCTAAGCCATACAATAATAACAAGAGGGGTTACACTATGAATAAACTAAATAGAGGATGTCTTATATTAAGCCTGCTAGGGCTAGCAAGCTTTAGCCTATCGACAGCCGTAGAGGCGCATCGCGGAGCGGTCAATGAAGTTGACCCGTGTAATATTTTAGTCGGGGATGAGCGGGTACACTTTACCGCCTATACGCCAAGCTTTAACAATACTAAAGAATATTGCCAATCGATCCCGAACGTGGGCAAAACCAACCTCGTGTTCGATTACGAAGGCAAAAGCCTGCGCAATCTCACCGTGGAATTTGAAGTGACCAAAGAACCGGAAGGAACGCGGATTTTTTATCAGGAACCTAAGAAAATCAAATCGGGCACGGTCAATGGGCTCGTTGATTTTAGCCAATTTGGCGCGGGCAATTATCTGGCCCATGTCGCGATTGTCCATGGTGACAAACGCTCAGATAGCCATATTCCCTTTTCGGTGGGGCTAGAAAAAGAAACGTCTAATAATCTGCCGATTAAATCGCTAATCATGGCGGCGATTCTAGCGCTATTGTTTTACGTTATGAAACGCGCCGCCAAAAAAGACGGTATCAAACCTTCCGATGTTTAAACGGTATTTCGCCAAACTGACTGGGAATATGGCTTGGCGCATAGCGCCTCGTTGTCGGTCTGTTTAGCTACCAAAACACATTAAATAAGCTATAGTTGGAGTACAAAGCCACGCTTGTACTCCAAACCTGCACCCATCCACTTAAGCGGCAAAGGCTCAGGGCTATTTTGATTTACTTGCTTCTCGGAAAATTTAAGGTAAAGTGTTTAGTCTATCATAGGCACACCCAAACATTATAACCAAAAGAACTTAATATGATACCTAGGACAGCTAATTACCGATATATGTGCCTAATCCAACCATCAAAAACCCTTAAGACTTTATGACAGTGCCTGCCAATAACACATTAATGATAGGGATTATCGGTGGCGGCGTGGCGGGTATGGCCTGTGCATTGTGGTTAAAACGGCTGGGTTACACCCCCGTTATTATCGAACAGAACGCCAAACTGGGTGGGCAATTGCTCAACTTGCACCGACCCAACCACTGGGTATTGGGCCTGCCAGGACACACTAGCGCCGAGCTGGCCAGCATTTACGCCGAACATATCCGGCAGGAAGCCATCGACACGTTCTGCCCAGGCCGCTTGCTGGCGCTGGACATCACCGACACCGGCTTTAACGCTGTGGTCGAACACGCCGACAAGCGTCACGTATTAGCCCTACGCGCCATCGTGATTGCCAGCGGCGTGCGAATTTTGGGGCTTGAGGCGTTTGCAGCGTTACCCGGTTATCAAGCTGTGCTGAAAGCAGAGCTTATCAGTAATTTTCCCTTCGATCATTTAACAGAACAAGCAAACTGGGCGGGCAAAACCGTGGCGGTGATTGGCGGGGGCGATAACGCTCACTTTACCGCAAAAGACTTAGTGATGGCGGGGGCGCATGTCCATTTGCTGGAACGCTCAACTGCGAAAGCACGCACGACCATTCGCCGGGAAGTGCTCGAATTGATAGCGCAAGGCCGCATCAGCGAACACCCCCAAACTCAAGTGACCGCCTTTCAGATACATCAAGACGGTATCGCCCTGTGCTTAAACAACGGCGACCCTATCACCGTGGACAGAATTTTTGCCCGTTTGGGCTTTGCCGCTAATAGCGAAGGCTTGGCGGCGTTTGCCGCGTTTGACGGCCTTATTAAAAAAGCCGGTTATATACAAACAGATGCCGCCCAACGCACTTCAGTACCGTGGGTTTATGCCATTGGCGATGTCGCCAATGCGCGGCATCAGTCGGTGGTCAACGCCATTGCCGAAGGGGCGGTGGCGGCACAGGATTTGAGTGAACGGGTGCAAATGAATGACAGCAAATCCTAGTAAAACGCCCCCTTTGGTTTGGGTGGTGGACAGCGCTTATACGGGGGAACTACATGCCCGTATCGGCTTGGCGGAACGCTTAGGGTATGGTTATAGCCTAATTCCCTTACCCACTGGCGATGCTAGCGCTTACGGGGATATGTTACGGCAACGCTATCGGCAAGAAGGCTACGGCCACACCACGCCTTTGCTGATTATCACGGGTACGGGCGAGGAAACTACGGCGGAAATCGCCAATTTACGGCCAGTGTTCGCCCAGCAGTTATTCACGGTTTATCTGGCTTCGATCTTACCCGATGAGCGCCATCCGCGCCTTGGCGAATATGACCTGATCGCCTCGCCGCAATTGTCCGGCAATAATATCATCACCTTAATTGGCGTGCCGCATCAACTCAACCATGAAAACTTGGCTTTAGCCTATCAACAACACGCCGATTACTTCAGCACCTTACCCTACCCTATCATTGGCGTGTTAGTCGGCGGCAATACCCGCTATTGTGATGGCTTTACCCAAAGCCATGCCCTGTATTTAGCAGAGCGCATCATTAATATCAGCCAAGCATTAGGCGGTTGCCTAGCCATCACCAACAGCCGCCGCACCCCCGCCCCCGCCTTAAACGCCTTACTGGCCGGATTGAATGGCATTCCCCATTATTATTTCGATTGGCAACACATCGACCACACCTTTTACCATGCCCTGTTGGCCCATGCCGATCTGTTTGTCGTCACTGGCGATTCATTGTCGATGTGTTCGGAAGCGGCGTTTACCGGCAAACCCCTACTAGTTGACATCAGCACCAGCGCGACCGAATGTTACCATCGGGAAATTGTCGGCGGCCTGATTGACTACGGGGCGGCAAAACTGCTCGGCGAAGACTTTGAGCCTTGGCGATACATCCCACCCGACCCGACAGGCACTGTCGCCAACGTGATACAGCAGCGGCTTATGGAGAGGATTTAGAGGGTTGCGGCAGGATATACCAAGGTATTTTGAGTGCCCGGCATAAATTTCAGGCGAAAAAAAAGCCCGTCCACAAGTGCGGTCGGGCTTCGTTTTTGGGAGCTTGGCGATTCCCTACTTTCGCATGGCAAACCGCCACACTATCATCGGCGCTAAGCGGTTTCACTTCCGAGTTCGGGATGGGGTCGGGTGG
>JAQTNZ010000100.1 GCA_028713595.1 Methylovulum sp.
ATTGCCATGTATGGCGGCTTTTTTAAACCATGCCACCGCTTCCTTGTCGTTTTTTACCGTCCCCCTGCCCTCGCCCAGCAACCGCCCCACTTGCAGTTCCGCCGCGCCGTCACCACTTTGGGCGCGGTCTACGGCACGGTTATAGCTGGCGATGTCTTGGGCGGCCAGTTCGGGTATGGCAAATTGTTGCACCAGCCACGCAATGGACATCAATACCGAAAGTCCGGCGACAATCGAACACCATGCCACAATCAGCGTATTCATGAGAAAAAACCGATAACGGCATTTCCTACAGCGGTAGGCTTTGTAAAAAGTCCTGACCATGAAGGGGTCGGTGGAACGGAAGGTTGTCCGGCGATACTCTTCTGACCCGCACTTAGGGCATTTTGCCGTAGATTTGACCATAGGCGCCGAATCGGCATCCGGCTTTTTTTTAAGCTTTATCATGTTATTTTTCTATAATCAATGCACATCAAAAACCGCTAAACCACTATCACCCCGTTAAGGACGTTGATGCCCATTGATAAAATGATAGGGGGGAAGGTAAAAAACCTTTACCGTTTGGCAAGCACGATAACCCATCCGTTTAAAACTTTAAGGGCTTGTAAGAAGGTGTTCCGATCATGTAAACAACTTGTGATAATATCGCCTTAGCTGTTTTTATGCAATTGTGGCGGCCAAAACCCTGCGTGGCCGGGTGGTTTGGCGGAGCGCCACGGTAGCTTTGCGCTTATTTTGGGGCAAAAAAAAGGGGAGCTAAAAGCTCCCCTAAAATGAGCGCACCTCAAACTTGTCGGGCAGGTTTGTTGTTGATGTTGACGTTAGTTTTATTAACGCTAGGTTTAGTCTCAACTTTTTCCTGCTTGCTAAAATTAGGTCTGTTAAATGTGTCGTTGTCATCTGTAGGCGGTTCAGGGTCTCTGCCCGCCATCATGGCATCGATTTGATCCTTATCAATGGTTTCCCATTTCATCAGCGCGTCGGCCATTTTGTGCAAGATACTGATGTTTTCTTGCAATAAAGTTTCGGCGCGGTTGTAGTTACGGTCGATTACGGCGCGGATTTCTTCGTCAATCTGTTGGGCGACGTTGTTGGACACGCTGCTGCCTTGTGAGCCTGGATAGCCCATAAAGGGCTGGCCGTTTTCTTCACCATAGACCAAAGGCCCCAGTTTTTCGGAAAAGCCCCAGCGTTTGACCATGTTGCGGGCCAATTCGGTGGCGCGTTCAATGTCATTGGACGCACCGGTGGTCACACGGTCGCCACCATAAATCATCAGCTCGGCAATCCGGCCACCAAACAGGCTGGCAATTTGGCTTTCCAATTTACGTTTGCTGGCGCTGTATTGGTCTTGCTCAGGCAAGAACATGGTGATGCCCAACGCACGGCCACGCGGCATGATGCTGACTTTGTAGACAGGGTCATGGTCGGGTGACAATTGGCCGACGATACAATGGCCGGCTTCATGATACGCGGTCAATAACTTGTCATCTTCGCTCATGACCATTGTGCGCCGTTCCGCACCCATCAGGATTTTGTCCTTGGCTTTTTCAAGATCCTGCATGGTGACTTCTTTTTTGTTGCTACGCGCCGCAAACAAGGCGGCTTCGTTGACGACATTGGCCAGTTCCGCACCTGAGAACCCTGGGGTGCCACGGGCGATGTATTTCAATTGGACATCAGCGGCCACCGGTACTTTTTTGATATGGACGTTAAGGATTTGTTCACGGCCACGCACATCAGGCAATCCGACGTTAACTTGGCGGTCAAAGCGGCCAGGGCGCAGCAAGGCTTTGTCGAGAATATCGGCGCGGTTGGTGGCGGCGATGACTATGACCCCTTCATTACCGTTAAAGCCATCCATTTCCACCAATAATTGGTTGAGGGTTTGCTCACGCTCATCATTGCCGCCACCCATGCCGGCACCGCCACGTTGGCGACCTACGGCATCAATTTCGTCAATAAAGATAATGCAAGGCGCGTGTTCTTTGGCTTGGGCAAACATGTCCCTGACCCTGGACGCACCGACACCGACAAACATTTCGACAAAATCAGAACCTGAGATGGTGAAGAACTTAACCCCCGCTTCTCCGGCAATGGCCCTAGCCAGCAAAGTCTTACCGGTTCCAGGAGGGCCTACCATCAGGATGCCACGAGGTATTTTGCCGCCCAGCTTTTGGAATTTTTGCGGGTCGGACAGAAAATCGACCAATTCGGTGACTTCTTCTTTGGCTTCCTCACAACCGGCGACATCATCAAAAGTCACGGTCATTTTGTCTTCTTCAAGCATTTTGGCCTTGCTTTTGCCAAAAGTGTTGCCGCCAGCGCCCGCACCCTGCATCCTGCGCATGTAGATGACCCACACGCCAATCAATAACAGCATGGGGAACCAGGAAATAAATATCTGCATGAACAACGATTGTTGGGCAGGCGGAATGGTGCGGATTTGCACGTTGTTGGTCATCAGGTCATCAATCAGGTTTTGGTCGCCAGGATTGAAGGTTTCATAATTTTGCCCGTCGGTGGCGCGGATTTTAATCAATTGGCCGCTGATTTCGACATGGTCAATCAGGCCGTGCTTAACTTTGATGATAAAATCGGAGTAGGCGATCGAGTCTTGTATCGGTGGCGCGGTGTTGACGCGGTTGTAGATCAGGAATGCACCTGTAATCACAACCCCCCAAAGCAACATGTTCAATATAATTTTTTTCATTTCAATTCTCCTGACCTCTTCCAAGGTCATCTGTTAGACGTTTGTTTATTACGATATTTATCGCCATCCAAAACCCGACGCCTCCACGTCGCCCTAATAGATTGATCTTAATTGTCCTTCGCCAAATAACTGCACTTTAGCGTTGGGACAATTAAACCACCTTTACCTCAAAAAGTCTTTTATTAACAGTGGCTTTTATACGGACTTAGCGCTCTTGGCAAAAGACCCTTAATTGTTTGTTTTAAAAGGCTTATATCTTAATTTTTTAACGCCTGGCAACGATTGTGCAATAACAGGTAACTATATTTTTACAAAAAGCACATCAATTGCTGCCCAAAATTCAATTTCATTTTATTTAATGCCATCACTTGGATTTGCCTGACCCGCTCCCTGGTCAGGTTAAGTTCACAGCCTATTTCTTGCAGGGTCATTTCCTGATCGGCCTCCATGCCAAAATGGCTACAGATCACCTTGGCCTCACGCGGGTTTAAAGACCTGATCGCAAGACCCAGCAAGCGCTCCAAATCAGCCTCGGCGATGCTGGCAAAAGCAGGGGTGAAAATGTTCTGCTCGAGAAAATCAATCGGAGAAAAGGCCTCTTCCTCATCTTCGCCACCTTCCAACGACATCACCGTCTGCGAAATTGACAAGATAGTGTCGATTTCATCACGCGAGAGTTTGGTATATTCGGCCAACTCATTGACCGAAGGCTCCAGGCCGGTGCGTGCCACCCATTCATTCTTGGCACGGAACACTTTGTTGATGGTGGCGACTTGGCCGCAAGGCACCCGCACCAGACGTTCACAACGTGATAGTGAGCGGGAAATCGCCTGCCTGATCCAATAACCGGCATAGGTTGAAAACTGGAACCCCAGCCGATAATCAAAACGGTCCACCGCCTTTAGCAAGCCACTTTGGCCTTCTTGCACCAAATCTTCAAAATCCAAAAAACCGGCTTTATATTGGTTGGCGATGAACAGCACCAATTTGTTGTTGGCTTCCGCCAATTGTTGCCTAGCGGCCAACCAGCCGTGTTCGGCGACCACCATATCGGAAAAATACTGGTGCATTTGGGTGCTGGACAAAAACAAAAACTGCTCGTCATAGCCGGCAATATCCAACGCCTTGAACACTTCGGCCATTTGTGTGGCGTTAGCGCGATGGCGGCGTTTGTCACCTTCCAAACGCTTGACCATCAAGTGCGTATGCGAAGTGTTGCCTGCGTGGGCGGGCTGATGGCAAAGACCCCTTAATTTATAGGCGTATACAATCACTTCGGTGATTTTTCCCAAATCCTCAAAGCTAAAAGGAAACGCTTGCAAAGCCGCCGCCAGGGCCTCTTTGTGGCTGAGATAAAGGGCATCACCGCCCACCTTGGACATCGCCTGATAGGCTTCCCCATAGCATTTTTTTATCTCCGCCAAGGCCGAAGCCAAATCTGACACCAAACTGGCTTCATCATCCGCTTCAGAAGCGTCGGTCATTTTTTCGTGGCCGTTAAGCAACAACAAAGCGGTGACCGGAAATTGTGACAGGCACCCTATCAACTTCGATTTTTCGTCATTCAAACGGCGGGCAATTTCGACATTGCCATGTTCGGCGTGGGCGGCCACCGGGCTAACTTTGCCGGCAAAAGGTTCGATTGCCGGATGGGCCGTGCCGTTATTGACAACGGCACCGCGTTTTTGTCTTGACAAATGTTCAGTTAAATAAGCCATATCACCCATTCCTCGCCAACAAAGCGTCTGAAAAATATAATCGGTGGCGCAACTTTTGAAAGCCATCAACAGTGCGCACACATTTTTGATCCACCAGCTTCAGCCCATAATCAATAATAATCCGTCCATTTTTTTCGGGCAATTGTTAATTGATACGAACCAGTCTGTTTACTAATCATTTCACAATACTGTAACAACAATATCTATTTTCGTCAATATATAGTTTTACAAAACATGAACAAATATTAACATAAATCATATTTTGTCTACTTTTTATTGATTACAGCACTTCCTTTCAGCCCCAACCAATGCACATAATAACCTTAAATTAATAATGTTAATTAGTTGTTTAATATAAAATATATTATTATCAACCAGATATATGCCTTCATCTGTAAGCCATCGTCACTGAACACATAGTTTGACAAAACTAACTACATATTGCTCTTGTCACACTTTCAAAATGCCAGACACTCCTGTTGAATTGGAATATATACCTGTTACCTAAACGGTTGCTGAACGGAATCAAAAAAAATGCGCACTATCGGCCAATGGCAGCAAATCCAATACCCGACCGTCCAGGCAATTGCCAAACATCGGGCAAACGCCGGCCAAACTGCGTGGTGGCGACAAATCACCCGATTTATGCACCGACAAGCCCTTGGTCAGGTAAAATAGGCCAAACCAACCGACCCCACAGCCTGTTTGGCACCGTGGAAAAACTATTTTTGAATTTTTAGCTTAAGCATTGACGTGAAGCCATTATTAGAAGACTTAGTACAAACGCCCATCCCCACCCGACACGGCGAATTTATTTTGCATTACTACAGCAACTCGCTGGACCATAAGGAACATATCGCCTTGGTTAAGGGCGACATCAAAGATCAGGAAAGCGTGCCTGTACGCATCCATTCCGAATGCTTTACCGGCGATGTCTTAGGTTCCAGGCGTTGCGACTGCGGCGAACAGTTGGACATGGCCATGCAGCTGATTGACCAGGCCGGACGCGGGGTATTGATTTACCTGCGTCAAGAAGGGCGCGGTATCGGCCTGTTAAAAAAACTCCAAGCCTACAACTTGCAAGATCAAGGCATGGACACCGTCGATGCCAACCTGCATCTGGGTTATCAGGCTGACGAGCGCGAATACGATATTGCCGCGCTGATCTTAGCCAGCCTTGGCATCAAATCCATCGCCTTAATCACCAACAACCCAGAAAAAATAGAAGGCTTGAAAAAATTGGGCATCACCATCACTGACCGGATTCCCATTGAAATAAAAGCCAATGATGACAACCTAGGCTACTTGCAGACCAAAGCCAAAAAAATGGCGCATTGGCTGTTCCAAGCACAAAACGAACAAGACTGACCGCACTGCCTGCGCCAAGAGCCACCGCGCAACAGATTTGGCGATGGCGGCGGCCATAAACGCGCACCCCCCTAAACGGCCACCCTCCCCTCCCGCCAATCGGCCAATTTTTCGGGCCGATTGGCAAAAGCCTTTTGCTACAGACGCTTACCCAATCGCCACTGGAAACCGCTTTTTCACCCCCGTCCCTACTCAAAAACCACCCCTCTGGCAAGCAGTTTTTAGGAAATTTTTATTTCTGCTAATTTCGCTTCCAACCACTATATATTGTGCTAAGATAATAAAAACAAACTACATATAGCCCCAAAGCCATTCTTCAGCCTGACCTTAAGGCGCTGATTTATGGCTTGTTTTTTTTAGCCTATACCATTACCCTCCCTAGGATCACCGTCAATGTCAGCCCAACTCCATGTCATCCCCCAATCCGTGACCGAAATCCCCTTCCAAGATGCTTCTATGGATATTTGGGACACCAAATATTGCCTAAAGACCAAAGAGGGCGTGACCTTGGACACCACCATTGACGGCACTTACCAACGGGTCGCCAAAGCCCTGTCCGAAGTCGAACAAGGCAAAGCCAAACAAGAGCAGCACTATAAAGAATTTCTCTGGGCCTTACGCCAGGGCGCCATTCCGGCGGGGCGTATCGTCTCCAATGCGGGAGCACTGGAGCACAAGCCCGCCACCTCCACCATCAACTGCACCGTGTCCGGCATCATTGCCGACTCTATGGACGACATATTGCACAAAGTGCATGAGGCTGGCCTGACCCTCAAGGCCGGTTGCGGTATCGGCTATGAGTTTTCCACCCTCCGCCCCAAAGGCGCTTATGTGTCGGGCGCTGGCGCCTATACCTCAGGGCCGCTGTCGTTCATGGACATTTATGACAAGATGTGCTTCACCGTCTCCTCTGCCGGGGGCCGGCGCGGGGCGCAAATGGCGACGTTTGATGTCGGCCACCCTGATGTCATCGAATTTATCCGCGCCAAACGCGAAGATGGCCGCTTGCGCCAATTTAACCTGTCTTTGCTCATCACCGCCGAATTCATGCAGGCGGTCAAAAATGACCAACCGTGGGCGCTGTCCTTTCCGGTCACGGAAAAAGAAGTCCAAGCCGACAAGCTCGACCTTAGCAACCGTGAACAGATCATCTGGCGCGACTTCCCTAACAAGAGCAACTACCTCGTCAACAATGACGGCCTGGTCGCCTGTCGCGTCACCAAAACCATGCCCGCCCGCCGCTTGTGGGACATGATTATGAGCTCCACCTACGACTACGCCGAACCGGGCTTCATCCTCATCGACAAAGTCAATGAAATGAACAACAACTGGTTCTGCGAAAAAATCCGTGCGACCAACCCGTGCGTCACTGCCGATACCCGCCTGCATACCCAATATGGCCTGGTCAAAATCGGCGACCTTTACCACAGCGGCGCGGCGTTGCAAGTCACCGTTGACAAACGCGCCTTAGGCCAAAACCAGCTGGGCACCGAAGTGCGCCCCGCCAAACCGGCCTTTATGACCGCGCGGTCGGCTGATGTCTACCGTGTCCGCACCCGTGACGGCTACGAGATCAAAGCCACGGCTTGGCATGATTTTTATACGGCAAGGGGCAAAATCAAACTGAAAGACTTGCAAGTGGGCGACCAACTGCTGATCCAATCCGGCAAAGGCCAATTTGGCAAGGCGGGGGACAAAAACTTCGGCATCTTATTGGGCTTGATGACCGGTGACGGCCATTTCACCAACCGGGGCAAAGAGCAACAGGCGGCGGTCATTAATTTATGGAACGATGACCGTAGCCTAGCGCCGATGCTGGTCGCCTACATCAACCAACTGATCGCCACCACCGCCCTGGAGCAACAACGTCAGCGCACTTACCAAGTGTCCCCGGTCGCCGTACCGCAGCGTAACTTGGTCATGATCCGTTCCGTGCGGCTGGCACGTCTGCTGGAATTTTATGGCTTTAACAAAGCCAGCAAGTTAAGGGTTCCCGAAGTGGTCTGGCAAGGCAACGAGGAGTGCGTCAAAGGTTATTTAAGCGGCCTGTTCCAAGCGGACGGG
>JAQTNZ010000101.1 GCA_028713595.1 Methylovulum sp.
GGGGCAGCGCCCCCAGCCAGCCCACATGCCCCAGCCGCAACCCGTCCCTGCCTTTTATTATGCGCACGGATCGGTTTCTGAAGCGGCCTTCCCGCACCATTTTTTCAAAGGCGGGTTCAACTTGGGAGAACTTGGCGAGCAGCACGTCGCCTTCGCGCTTAAAATCCCGCGACCAGCCATACGAGGGCGCGGTGTCTGTAGGGTGGCCGATCACCATCGGCACGGGTTCGGATGAGGCACAATGGTGGGCGACAATCTGGTCAATGTCCCCGACCGTCCACACCCTGGTGTCGCCTTTGCTGTCGGTCTGCTTGCCGGCACGGAACACCTCGATGTAATCACCGAAGCCTTTGAAGTCTGATAAGGGTTTCTTTTTCATGATGCGCATTTCCCGAAAGTTGCGGGAAATATACGCCGATGGGGCGGTGCGGATAAGGTGTGAAATGTTTCACACCCATGAAGGGCGGGATATTTTTATAGACTATTGCAAAAAATCACACGGTGCAAGGAAAAACGACAGGGGGCAATATGGGTGGCATCAAGGATTTTTTGGACGGGCTGGACTTGGACCAGCTGGGGCATGCAAAGTCAGAGATTGACCGGCTGATTGCAAAAAAAAACGCAGAACCAAAACACAGGCTTTGGATGGTCTCTACAGGAATGCTTGTCTTGAAATACTTCCCTGGGGGCGATTACGTCAAGGCGGCCGAGTGGATGCTGGACAAGGCCAAAGAGAACGAGGCAAGCCATGCGGCAAACTCCGACAAACAACTGGAACTGACCTATATCGTGGTGGGGGAATCCGAAGTGGCGTCATACCTGTCGCATAACCGTTAAGACCCCCTTCAAAACCCCTTCAAAAATCCATATAAGCTGTTTTGATGGCTGTCGGGTACGCAAGCAAGGCTTAAGCGGATAAAACGCCCTATACAGCCTAATTTTTACAAGACGACGAGCAACACCAAGAATGCCTGAATGAAATATACGGCCTGGAACAGGCCAAGCCACAGCCTGGCACACCCCAAAGCGAAAGGCTGGAGGCGTTGGTGGCCTTGGCGGAAAACTACAGACAAACACAACGAGGAAACGACCCATGCACCTTTATATAGAAAGAGAAGCCCAAGCGTTCGAGTCGCCCCAACAGTATGCTGATGACTACGAACTTTCCGAGGGCGACGAGTTTGCGCTGATGGCAGTGGAGGTGCTGGGCTTAAACACCTACCGGATCATTGGCGGCGTGCCGACCTTGGTCGCCATTGCGCAAGTCACCGGGGTGACGGGCTAAACCAATGAATCAAATAAACCAAGTGCACGGGACATGTGGCATTTAATTCATTATCACAACTTACTAATCTTGAATATTTTCAGCCCTTCTTCTTTCCGTAATTTCTTGCTCTATCCGCTCTTTTTGCAAATCCATTAGCATAGATGGCAATTTAAATGAAAGTATAAATGCGACAACGGAAAAAAATAAATAGCAATATTCAATAATATCATTAATTGCTGCAAATTTTGCTTTCAGTAACATAGATAAAAAAATTAGCGCCAATGCAGTTAGATAGATATAGAACAGCCATTTTTGCCGTTTAAGTCTGCTATACGTCAAGTCACGGGCTAGCTCAGCAATCTGCCAACTACCTGAGGGCAATGATTTAGGGTCACCAATTAAAGTAATTATAGCCACAAGAAAACCAGCTAAAATAGAAAACACAGTAACAATGACATTAATTGCATCCTGATTGTTTATCATCAGTGGTTTTGCAAAATAAGCACCTATTGCGCCTAAAAGCACAACTGCTACCGCATATTTTATTTTATGGTGATCAAGTTGGCTCATTGACTTAAATTACCGTCAGTTTCTAGCTTGTCATAATATTCAACAAGCTTTTCCCACGCATCAGAGCAATTGATAGACTTCCCTAATGATTTAATATCTAAATTATCACTAATTCTCACTTCTTCCGCAGTGATAGTATTATTTTCACCCGTCACAATAACAAAACCATCATCATCGTTTTCATTTAAAATCATTTCTGCTGTTCTTATCAACCGCTCCCTGCCCACAGCACCAAAATTAGGTTCAGCATGTTTCTTACGCCCTTCATTTCCATCAAACTTAAGGGATAAAGTGATGTTCAAATTCTCTAATTCAGAAATATCCCTAAGCACCTGATCCTTTGAAAAGATACTTTTAAAGTCATTGGCAATACTATAAAGTAAGCCTGATTTTACGGCTTGCGCATTTATCCTATGGACACTTGCATCATAAAGTGACGCGGCGAGGCGCAATTCCTTTACGCCCTCAATACGAATCATTTTTAATTTGTTAACGTTAGCCACTTTATCCAACACTAAGTTCACCGCAATATCTTGATACTGTGATTTTAATACATGATAAAAGTATTTGTTAGCAATGGTTTCCCTAACGCCTGAAGGACATAAGATCACATGATTATCCCTAATCAATAAAAAAATGTCGCCGTCTAAAAAATCTTTTCCTATTGGAGCTGGCTCCGCCGTTACCATCGAACTGGGCACCATTCGATCTTTATCAATAGCAGAGGTTGGTTGGTCTGGGGTATATGAAGCCACGTGCAGAAATATCCCTTTATCTTCGGACTTAAATTTAACTCCTCTTAATTCTCCTGATAATGTGTCAAAAGTTCTGTGCCCAACAGTTGGCAATTGGGCATGTACATTTTTCAATATGTTTTCGAGAGTTTCCCTTGATTGATCAGGCCATTTGGCGCGTCTATAATAAACCTTCTTTTTTTTCGTCGTATTTTGATCTTCGCTCATTTGATCCCGCTCTCACTTTATATAAAATATAAACATTTCCGCCAATATCGACAAAATTCATAATAACCATCACCCCTAGACGACAAAGATGCTGAAAGAAATTATCTTACCGACAAATAGACTCACAAGGCACACCGTCACTGTCACGGTCTAAACGCCTAAGGCCGCAGGTGTTCAAATAAAATTCGGCTTCCGCACAGCTCGTCATTTCCCTACATACAGTCTTGCCGCTACATTCAAAGCCGCCGCTCTTAGGGGTCGCTTTTTTGACCGGACTTGATACCACCGCCTTAGCTGCACCACCATGCCGGAACTCCCAAGGCGGCACCGGACTGCTGTCAGCCCACAATCCGGCCTTGCTGGCCTTTGCCGCATCCTCCAGATCGGCGATGGCGGTGTCGGTCAGGTATTGGCGGTATGCCCACGCCATGCCGCGCCGCACCTGTTCGGCATTGGCATCCACACCACCGCAACGTATCCTGCCCAACGTGCGCTTGTATTTGTCCGTACCGTGGTCATCAACGGCCACATCCTTATTGAAACAAATGTCGGACAAGGATTGCTTGGACTGTTGTCCATAAGCCTGTTTTGATTCGGGCGCGTCAATCTCGGCCAGGCGTATTTTTACCGTGCGCCTTTCGGCATTCAGGACGGTCAGCGTGTCACCGTCAGAAATGCCCACCACCGCTCCTGTCCACTCGGATGGGTGGGCGGACAGGGGAAGCGTTAATGCTAGAGTTAGGATTAGTTTTTTCATGGTTAAGCTTTTTATTATTTAAATTAACTAACTGTAATCATTGGTTAAAAATGCGTAATTCACCGCAGCTTATCATCTTCCCTTGAGTTAAATAGCATTGCTACCCAAAATTTTATGCGGCGATTATTTATCCAATTCCCATTTGCTTACCCTATCCAACTCTCCAGCCTTAAGATAAGTTTTATCGGTCAATGACCGATAGGAATGAGCTGGCACTTCCCCATGCAAATAAACCTCTGTAATATAAAAACCATTTATATCAACGGCCTTATATTTCAATTGGACATGCTTGGCGGTGGCTGTTTTATTTGTAGCCCCTACTTTATAAACAATCCAGATATTGCCAATTGAATCCTCATAATCCTGCATAAAAGAAAAAGCTCCGACCTCAACACCATTAACAATATCTTCGGCGGCAACTGAACTTTGCTCAGTCACGGGCTTTTCATCAATGACATTTTGCTCGGCTAAGCCAGCGCAAGGCGAAGATTGATAGGATGTCACACCATCCGTGGTGCATTTGTACATGGTTTTAGCAAAGCCCAATGCCGAATAAAAATACAACATTACGATAATAATTTCTTTCACAACTAATCCTCAATTTAAAAAACGAGAATATTACCATTCGTGCATGGATGCAACCACTCTACCTATCACTGCCATATCCAGAGATTCATTAGATAAATCTATCTGATATGGCGCAAAGCCCGTATTAAAGCTACACACCTGGATTAAGCCTTGTGGTAGCAATTGCAAATTTTTTACCAGCAAATGCCCATCAATTCTCAATACATACGTTTTTCCGCTTGACACCTCTGTTTGTGCGCGGTCAACCAGCACCATATCACCGTCCCGCAAATTCGGCTCCATCGAATTACCCGCCACATCAACAACCACCAGATCGGCTGGCGATAAATGCCTGGCTATCAACCAATCGCGTCTAAACGCCAATGGCTGCAATTGCTCTTCAATTGTATTAATAGCCCCATGACCAGCAGCTGCTTGAACGTTATAACGCGGTATAGCAGTAAATTCATCATTTTCATAGAGTCCGCGCTCTTCAATTAATTGATGCGCAACCGATGGCTTTATTGCATATAGAGCCATATCACCTTCACCAGCCAAAAGCCAATCAAGAGACACTCCTGTTCCATTTTTAATACTAACCAGATGTTCTGATCCTGGAACCGATCCTTCATTCCATATTCGAGAAAAGGCACCTTTTGATATGCCCATGCGCCTAGCCCATGTAAATGGTGATTCACCACCAATTAATTGTGTCAGTCGCCTATGAAAATCAGGATTCTTCATTGCTTAAAAAAGTTTTGTTTTTAGCACTCAATAGTATTGACATAAGAACCTCATGGTTCTATTATTAGAACCGTTGATAAACAATTTTTTTAACAACACTAAAAAATAGCGGCAGCCCACCGACCAAAGCTGACTGCCGCACCCTCCACCATATTACTGGGATTAGCATTATGCCAAAAACCACCCACCAACAACAGGGATTACATCCCGAAGACATCAAGGCTGCGCTAAAAAAACGCAACCTGAACATCAAAAAGGTCGCCGAGCAGCTGGACTGCTCCGCCAATTCAGTCCGGCTGGTCATCCACAACAAACAGCAGAGCAAGCGCATCGCCGACCATATCGCCGCGCTGATCGAAAAGAAAACCAGCGAACTGTGGCCTGGCCAATACGACTACGAACAACGCCCCTCCTTCAAAAAACGTTGTGAGAAGGTGGCGGCATGAACCCACAACAAAAAAATCCTACCAAAGAGGCTGTCCATGCTGAAACTTCTGCCCTTCCTGCTGGGCGTTGCGCTGATTGCCCAGCCCTTCCTGCACCCGAACATACCGCCAAGGCTGTGCCGCCTGCCCAACGGGCTGCACCTGGAGTTCCAAGCGATATGCCGACCAGCGCCACGGCCCCAAGAATCGCCGAAGCCGAAGACCATACCCAGCAACTGAGGGCGACCCGCCACGCCACGGGACAACACACACACTGCTTAAGCTCGGAAACCATCGAACTGCTGGAGAAAGACAGGCTCCAAGCCCAACGCGTCCGGCTTGCCAACGCTATTGCGCGTTCAACGGGTTGTCCTCAGGCTCATCAAACGGCCACTCAACCATCCCCTCCAAAAATATCTGCGCGGACTGGAGGCACACCCGCCCCCGATCTGCCCGCCTCAGACGGGAGCTTCTCTTGTGGCCCATTGCCGGATGTTCAAAAGAAACGCCGCCCGCCAACTGTGCAATCCAGATTGCCCCAAATTGAAGAAATCCGCGCTCATCTTCGCCTGGACAAGCCTTTAGGATGCGCTTCCTTTCAGCATCGGACGCACCCAGAAAATCAGCCGAGCGGCCATAGTTGGCGAATAACCACCGAATCCATCCGCGATAGCCAAGAGCACGCAAGCTGGTATGTAAGGCAAGTATGCCGTCATTACCTAGGCTATCCGTCAGCTCTGTTATATACCCGTCCTGGTCAATGTCATAACCGTGTGATTGCATCGTTTATCGCCTCTGTTTATGAAAAATTAATGAAACGCCCTTATCCGCTGGTGGACCCCGCATTCGCATGGGAGCCTGACCCACAGCTCCGAATAGGCTGGCACAGTATAGCCATCTGGAGGGTGCTTGTTTATGGCTAAACATCACCAAAATTTTACCAGCGACCAGGTGGACATTTTCCACCGGCTGTCCCAAGAACCCACCTTGGAGGCGGCCAACGACGCCGACTTGGACATAGGCCCCGAACTACAGGGCGCACTGAACGCCACCATCCGCAACGCCAAAAAATACGGCTACTCACGCGAGCGGATTGTCGAGCGCATGAACCAGTGCCTGCCGAAGATCGGCAAGCCTATCACCGTACGCCAACTCAACGCCTGGACAGCCCACAGCAAGGAGTTCAGCGAATTCCCCGCACGGTGGCTGCCCGCCTTTTGTAGGGCCTGCAACTGCACGTCGGCGATACGGGTGTTGGCCCAGGCCGTCAGCCACGACCTGGTTGACCAGCGCGGCCAGCTCGCCCTTGAGCTGGGATACGGCTTGGTAAAGAAACGGGCGCTGGATCGCCGCACCAAACAACTGGCCCTACAACTGACCGGAGAAAACGCATGAGCAAACAAAACCTGCCCAAATCCGCGCCGATAAAGGCCGGCAAACAGCCCACCCTGACCTACACCCTCCCCGCAGCGCCGAAACACCTCGGCCTGGAACCAAGGTTGTGCGAATTGGTGGGCCAACAACCGCCACTGGAGCAATGCCGGCGCATCCACGCCGACAACATGGCGCTGCTTAGCTTCATCCTGCTGGGCAGCGGCAGCTATGCCGACTATATGCGCGTTGACGACCTGATGGCCGACCACCCCGCCGTCACCGACGAACAAAGGCGGATGATCCGTGCGCTCGGCGACCATTTCACCCTGATGGTCACGGAAGGCTTCTCGGTGGCCTTCATATTGGAATGCCTGCGCCACGAAGGCTGGCTGGCGAAAATGCCGGGGCATGAAGGGGAGGCCGCATAATGGCTACGGCATTGGCAACCACGGCGCCCGAAAACGCGCTCCCCGCGCACATCGGCGCATTGCTGCAAGCGGAGGGCATGAACTACGACCCCGCCACGTTTGCGGCGATGTCAGCGGAGCAACATGCCGAGGAGGGGTTCAAGGGCTTGCGGGTGTCGGTGCTGGCGGCGGTGTATTCAGGTGCGCACTTTGTTTATACGATTGAAAAAATGAAAAAATCAGAACCGTCACAACGTTGTGACGGTTTTAAATCAACAAAACAATTCATTATTTCACAAGCAGATTTACACGGCGTTTCCTACCAAACAATCTATCGAATGATTGATGTTTATCAATTATTTTCGCGTAGCCCTGCAAGTGTTTTGCAAGCGTTTACAAAACTGGACTACAGCAAACTTATTGAACTCAAGCACCTAGACCAATCAGACCTAGAGCAACTTGCCGAGGGCCAGGAGGTGTACGGCATCACGCTGGAAACCGCACAAACCTACAGCGTCCGCGAACTGAAAAGCGTCCTGCAAAGCCACCGCGCCGAAATCAAGCACCTGAAACAGCGCATCCTCGACACCGAGCGCAAGCTGGACACCGAGGCCGCCAAGGCCGCCGAGCTGTTCGCCGAGAACCAGGCCATGAAAAGGCTGCCCGCTGAGCGCAACAGCTTCGCCGCGCTGCGCAAGCAGACCTTCCAGGACATGGAGGCCTTGCAGGGCATTGCCGTCCGCGCCCGCAAAACCTT
>JAQTNZ010000102.1 GCA_028713595.1 Methylovulum sp.
TTGCAACGTCAGGAAAAATTGCAGATTGCCATGTTTGACCGTGGCCCTGGCACGACCTGGATGCAGAAAAACGGTTTGCTCGACCAAGGTATCCCGTATCAGTCGATGTCGGGCGATGACGACAACAATATCGCCATGCAGTTGGACAAGGACTTGAAGGCCAAAAAAATTGATATGGTGATTTTGTGGGGCCCATTGGCGGGCTATATCATGTCGCAAAGCCCCAAAAACAGTTACACCCTGATTCCGATGACCTCAGCACAGGGCATCCAGTTTGAATTTTCAATGGCGATGGGCGTGCGTAATGGCGATAAGGCCAAAAAAGCCCTGTTGGATAAGCTGATCCAGTCCAAATCGGCACAGATTCGGCAAATTTTGGAAGCCTATAATATCCCTTTGTTGGACATCCCTAAAGATACCAAGCAAAAGGCTGACGATGATTGAGCTGGCCTTTATACATTCGCGTGGTAAGCCCTTTGTCCATTCATAACCGTTATTCCGATGCCGATATTGCCGCTGTTTATCGGGTGATTTATGAACGCCGTGATATGCGGCATTTTTTGCCCGATCCTATCGCCCCCGAACTGTTGGGCCGCTTGCTGGCCGCCGCCCATCATGCACCTAGCGTGGGCTTTATGCAGCCGTGGCGGTTTATCCGCGTCCGTTGCCCAACATTGCGGGTACAGCTTCACCACCTGGTTGAGCAAGAACGCTTGCTGACCGCCAAGGCTTTGCATGAGCGTGAAGACAGCTTTATGAAGCTGAAAGTGGAGGGGATTTTGGAATGTGCGGAGGTATTGGTCGCGGCGTTATGCGACCAACGGGAACACCATATTTTCGGGCGGCGTACTTTGCCGGAGATGGATTTGGCTTCGTTGTCCTGTGCTATCCAAAACCTATGGCTGGCCGCGCGGGCCGAGGGCTTGGGCATGGGCTGGGTGTCGCTGTTTGCACCTGAAGCCATTAAAAGCTTGTTGGTCATGCCCGATGACAGCCATCCGGTGGCTGTTTTATGTATCGGGCATGTCAGCACGTTTTATGACCAGCCACTTTTGCAGCAGGAAGGCTGGGCTGAACGCCAGGATATTGATGATCTTGTTTTTGAAAATTTTTGGAATACCCCACCGTGCCGTTAAATTTTACTATCCTGCCGCCACCAGCGGCTTTGGCAATCGCATTACGACAAAAAATCGACCAAAAAACTAAGCCGCTGAGGGCGTTAGGGCAATTGGAAGCCTTGGCTTTGCAAATCGGCCTGATCCAACAAACCTTGACACCCACGCTTAATGCCCCGCACATTATTGTCTTTGCGGGCGATCATGGTTTGGTCGCGGCGGGGGTCAGTTTGTATCCTGCCAGCGTCACTGCGCAAATGGTCGCCAATTTCATTAACGGTGGTGCGGCGATCAATGTGTTTGCCAGGCAGCATGGTATCGGCTTGGTGATTGTCGATGCTGGGGTCAATGGTGATTTATCGGCATACCCCGATTTAATCCAGGCCAAAATAGGTAATGGTACGCAAAATTGCCTAACTCAAGCGGCGATGAGCGCTGATGAATGCCATGCCGCATTACGGAAAGGGGCGGAGTTGGTGATGGCTCGCCATGCGCAGGGTTGTAATTGCATTGGTTTTGGTGAGATGGGTATCGGCAATAGCGCTTCGGCCAGTTTGCTGATGCACAGCTTGACGGGTTTGCCTTTGGCCGATTGTGTCGGGCGCGGTACTGGCTTGGATGATACGCAACTTAGCCATAAAACCGCTGTATTGCAAGACGTGCTGGCTCGGCATCAACAGCCATCGGCAGGGTTGCCTTTAGAAGTCTTGGCAACCTTTGGTGGCTTTGAAATCGCCATGATGACCGGTGCGTATCTGCAAGCGGCTGAATTGGGTATGGTGATTATGGTGGACGGTTTCATTGCCAGCGCGGCGTTATTGGTGGCGGCGCACTGTTATCCGGCGGTACTGGATTATTGTATATTCAGCCACGTCTCCAACGAGCGCGGCCATCGGGCGATGCTAGAGCATTTTAACGCCACTGCGCTGTTGCAATTGGACATGCGTTTGGGTGAAGGCTCCGGCATTGCCATCGCTTATCCGCTATTACAATCCGCCGTGCTGTTTTTAAATGAAATGGCGACATTTGCTGAGGCGGGGGTCGAATCAGCTCTCTAAAGATAAATTCTCCGCCGCAGCAAACAGGATAGGGTGATGTTGTCCAATTATTAGGCAACCCCGCCCGCTTACCTAGCTTTTACGCAATGCCTTCGCCCCATTTTCCCGCATAAAAACGCTGATCCAGACTTGCACGAGTACGCTCAGCCAGTTCGGCGGCCTTAAAGCCTTCATCCAGATCATCGGCTTCGCCCTGATAGCCCACGGCCAGCATGGCCATAGGCGTACAGTCATCGGGTAACGCGAACACCAACCGTGCCTTGTCCGCGTCAAACCCGCCCATCTGATGCACCACCAGACCCAATGCCGCCGCTTGCAGGCTCAAACTCACACTGGCCGCGCCGGTGTCATACATTGCCAAGCGGTTCGGTTGCCCGTTATGGGTAAAGTTTGCCATTGCCACCGCCAGTATCAATATCGGCGCGTTTTTCGCCCATAAACGGTTTTTCTCAACTAAGGTTTCTAGCGCGGTTTGCCAGCTTGCCAAGTCGGTGCTTTTGTCACAGACAATAAACCGCCAAGGTTGGTCGTTAAAGCAAGAAGGTGCCCAGCGGGCGGCCTCCAATAATGCCAACTTGTCATCGTGACTGACCAATCTGGCGGGGTCTATCGCCCGTGGACTCCAGCGCTGGGCGATAAGCTCATGAATTTCTACAGATGTTACGGCAGGTTTTTGTTGCATGGTGAAGTTCCTATGAATGGGCTAAACGTCAGCCGATTTTATCATTTAATGGCTTTAGGGCCTTATTAAAACCAATGCCCGTCTTGTCTATAAGTGTTTTTGTCAAAAACTGACTATTTTTGTCACTTTTTATAGGTGATAAGTTCTCTGGACAAACAAATAAGTTGGCTGTTGGGCATGGTATAAGGTTTTTTCAAAAAATACGGTTTCTTTTTAAAAAATGGCCTATAAAATGCTATTATTTACTTTAAATAGTCTTTAAAATAGCTTCCATAACCGATAAATTTTTTGTGCAAACTGCTCTCGCTGGAAGGGTTGCGTTATCCCGCGAAATCACTTATTTCTAAAAGTTACCTTTAGTGGCAACACTTAATTCCTTGGAGTAACAGCAAATGGCCGACTCGTCCAGCAAGCCCTACAAAGCGTTGCGTAAATTCATTGTCACCGGATTTGCCGCCCTGTCTTTATCACTGTCTACATCAGCCTTTTCAGGGCAGGTGGAGTTTGTCAATAATGGCTCGTTCGAGACCACGACAGCATCAAGGTCAACCCAGCTTCAGAGTGGTACTAATGCTTTGTCTGGATGGACAATAGGTGCAGGTGCCGGTAACGGCTATACCTTTTTGGCTTTTCCTGGCACGGCCGGCACCAGCATCAATGGCAGCAATGGCATCAAGTTATGGGACAGCGGTAATGGTGGGCTGAACACTATCCCCAATTCTAGCCCTAATGGCGGCAAGTTTATTGTCAGCGATGGCGCCTATCAGCTGACCACCCTGTACCAAACTTTGACTGGCCTGACCGTGGGGCAATTGTACGAGTTACGCTTTTATCAGGCGGCAGGACAACAAACAGGCTTTACCGGCAACACCACAAACCAATGGCAAGTGTCTTTTGGTGGTTCGCTGACCACCGTAAACAGCATTACCCTGCCTAATGGGCAAGTTTATACCGGTTCAACCAAGGTCATCACCGGCGGCGATACCCGCCTGTCACAGGTGATGAACAATGCCAGCAAAGGCTTTACCAATTGGACGGCTCAGACCATGACCTTTAGGGCCACCGCACAAAGCGAATTGTTAGGCTTTTTGGCCTTGGGCGGGCCTTTAGGGCAACCGCCTTTTTCGCTGATTGACGGCATTTCCATGACCCAGCAAGTCCCAGAACCTGGCAGCTTTGCGCTATTGGCCTTAGGTGCGGGTGTATTTGGCTTTATGCGCAGACGTAGCCTGAAACCATCGGCGTAACGGCATAAGCGCAAAAAATGGAAGCGGCTGCCGTTTACTAAACGGCAGCCGCTTTTTTGTTTATACCCTATTGCCACTAAATTATGGACATTCTCCAGCAGTTGCCATCCTTCGTCATTGATGTTTTTAGGCTATCGCTCTGGCTGCTGATTATTATGGTCATTTTTGCGCCTTTGGAAAGGCTGTGGCCTTTGCGGAGCCAAGCCTTTTTTCGCAAAGCCTGGCTTACTGATTTAATCTATTTTTTCTTAAGCGGCCTGTTGCCGAAGTTTTTGTTAGTGGTGCCTATGGGTCTAATCGCCCTGTGGTTGCGTGATTTTGTGCCCGCAGAACTCCATAGCCACGTCGCCCAATTGCCATTATGGGCGCGTTTTGTGGCGGCGATGGTAGTCGGTGAGTTTGGCGCTTATTGGGGGCATCGTTGGCTGCACGAAGTGCCTTTTTTATGGCGTTTCCATGCCATCCACCACAGTGCCGAACAAATAGACTGGCTGGTCAATACCCGCGCCCATCCTATCGATTTGGCCTTTCCGCGTTTGTGTGGCTTTATCCCAATGTTTATACTGGGCTTGGCGCAACCTAGCACCCATCAAATGGATTTGTTGCCTTTGCTGGTCACTTTGCTAGGCACGGTATGGGGTTTTTTTATCCATGCCAACCTGCGTTGGCGGTTTGGGTGGCTGGAAGGGATTGTTTCCACCCCTGCCTTCCACCATTGGCATCATACTAGGGATAATTTATCGGTCATCAATAAAAATTATGCGCCGATGTTGCCGTGGATGGACAAGCTGTTTGGCACTTATTACCTGCCCAAGCAACAGTGGCCTAAGCGGTACGGTATTGATACGCCTATTTCCTCCAGCCTTTGGGTGCAACTCGTCCAGCCTTTTTACTGTCAAAAAAAGCCGCCTACCCAGAAAACTTAACGGTTCCGCAAAATAATGCCCCAAACCATCAGGAAATAACACACAAGAAGGATGGTTAGAACGCATAACACCTGTTGCCAAGATCGCCCTAAGCTATGTCTGACTTCAAGGAAAGCCCATCCCTTATCGGTTTGGCACTTGAAGCATACTAATTATATTCAGACACTTGGAGCAAAACGATCATGAAAACACTATTAGATAAAGCCACTAAAATAGCCACCCTGTCTTTGGCATTAGGTTTCGGGCAAGTGGGTGCCGCCAACGCCGATGTTTCTGGGCTGATTGAGTGGGATGACCCGTCACCTTGGACAACGGTTGCCTCAAGCTGCGCCGTAGACGAAAGCGCCTTGAAGCAATATGCGTTTAACAACGCCGATTTTTATTATCTAAGCAGCGCGGTAAGCACACCTAACCGTAAGGGCGGGGTTTTTCCGCTGGTTGGCCGTTGTAATGTCGATAATCCTTTGGATGCTAATGTCAATCCAAAATGGAACACCTTAATCGTGGGTTATATGGATCCAGATTTGCAGAATAAGGGGGCTTCGGTTGTTGCCAGACTCATTCAAGTCAAGCGGGCGACTGGCTCAATAATCACGCTGGCAACCTTTGACAGCAATAACAATGCAGTGGCGGGACGTACCGAGGGGTTTGTCAACTTTACCGCCCCGTTCGATTTCCATAATAATGCTTATTTCGTGCAACTGGAACTGATACGCACCACCACCGAAGTCCTCAGCCCTATCGTTTACAGTGCGCGGTTGGTGAACAGCTCACCCAATAATGTCCCTAAATAAACTTTTTTTCAGCGGCTTATGGGCAAAAATCTTGCGCCCATAAGCTTTACGGTAAGCCCCCCAAGTTTTGCATTTGCCGCAGTATCCATTGTTGCCGTTGCAGCAAATAACCGGAGGGCTGCGCCGCTTTTAGCATGATTGGGTTAGGTAAGGTTGCGGCCAGCAATGCCGCTTGCGGGCGGCTTAATTTTTTCGCAGGGATACCAAAATAATGTTGGCTGGCGGCTTCAATTCCAAAGATATGATCGCCAAATTCAGCGATGTTTAGATAAACGTCCAATATCCTCCCCTTATCCCAAAGCATTTCCAGCACTAAGGTAAACCAGACTTCCAAACCCTTACGGACAGCATTTTTCGAGGGGGTCAGGAACAAGTTCTTGGCGACTTGCTGGGAGATGGTGCTGGCCCCGCGCAGATTGCCGCCATTGCTGTAAACTTTTAGGGCTGACAGGATAGAGTCAATGTCAAAACCATTATGCTGGAAAAATTGTTGGTCTTCACTGGCAATGGCGGCCAGCATGGCGGCGGGGGCGATATTGTCATGGCTGACCCAGCGGTAATCCATCGCTTGGACGTGTCCCTTCACCAACAAGTCTTCGCCATGCCGGTAGAGCATAAACATCGAGGTGGGCGGTGGCAACCAACGGAGCAGGGTACACAGGCCAATGGATGACAGTAGGAACACTAACAGCAGATTGCGCAGTATGGCGCCAATCGGCCATCGCGGCGGTTTGTTGGGGTCGTGATATGTGGACAAATGCTGACAAAGACGGTTTTTAAGGCTGGTTTTTATATAATAAAGCCTTTACCTCTTCATGAATACTCTCTGCCCAGCTATTTTTGCAATCTTTACAGCCATCGGCTTGGGCTTGCGTTTGCCAACCACCCCCTAAAGCTTTATACAAGGCGACCAAGTCGCTGGCGACGGTCAGTGCACTGGCGGTCAGATTGCTTTGGGTTTGGTACAGGGCTTGTTGGCTGTCCAGTACATCAGTGAAGGCGGTCAGGCCTTTTTGATACCGTTCGTCCGCCAATTGTACGGACAGTCGGTTAGCGGTAACGGCACGTTCTAGGGCTTGATAGCGTTGCTGCTCTTTGGTGTAGGCAATCAGTGCGTCTTCAACTTCCTTAAACGCGGTTAAAATGGCTGATTGGTAGGTCAATTTCGCTTCTTCTGACAGCACCTGCTTGCTATTGAGGTTAGCTTGCAGATTGCCCCAGTTAAAAATGGGCAGGGTTAGGGAAGCGGCGGTTGACCAGGATTTGCCTATGGGTGTGACATCTTTGACGCTCATATTTTGTAGGCCCAAAAAAGCGGTAAGGTTCAGTTTTGGATACATATCCGCCTTGGCAACGCCGATATTGGCGGTCGCCACCGCCAGCAAACGTTCGGCGCGGCGAATATCAGGGCGGCGTTTCAACAGTTCCGAGGGCAAGTCCGGGATGATGACCGTGGCCGCAATACGCGGGAGTGGGGCAGGGCGTTGTAACCTGAAATTTAGGGCGGCAGGTTGCCGTCCTACCAAGACACTCAGCGCGTGTAGTTTTTGTTGGATTTGAGTTTCATAATTGGGCAATTGCGCTTGCGTAGCTGCCAGTTGTGCATCTGCCAGTGTCACTTCCAAGCTGTTTGCCAAACCCGATTGCTGGCGGATTTGCATCAGTTCCAGCGTTTGTGCTTGGCTTTTTAGGGTGTCTTGGGTAATCGCCAATAGCTGTTGGTTGGCCCGCAATTCCAGGTAAGTGCGGGCGACTTCAGCTTGCAACGTCACCAGTACGTCACGGCTGTTTTCTATTTCGCTGTCTACCGTCGCATCCGCCGCTTCCGCCGCCCGTCTCACCCCGCCAAAAAAATCCAGCTCCCATTGCGCGTCAAAACCGGTTTGGAAAATATCGATCAATTGGTTGCCGATACCAAAGCCACCGCCACCTGCCGCACTGCTTTGCG
>JAQTNZ010000103.1 GCA_028713595.1 Methylovulum sp.
GTACGGACATGAAATCTAAAAAGGCAACCGTTGCGGCTCTAAGGTGAAAAAAATAAGGATAATGCAAAACAGGATGGTTGGGCTGTGTTAAAATTTACCCGTTTATTGGGTGTATGCGGCCAAAGCAAGTTAATCGAGCACGTCAAGGCAGAAAAACGTTAATTGGCAAAAATAAAACACGCCAAATATCGGGCAAAAACGTTTTTTAACTAAAAAAACACGCCAAATAAAATCCAAATCCAAAATATCAAAATATTAAGCTAACTGTTTGATGCTTCAACACTTCCCGCTTAATCCCGGAATATCCCGAATCACGCCAAACATTAACCTAAAGCACATTATTGCCGGAAATGATAGGGTGCAGCAAATCATCACGTTTTAGCCATAGGCTCACGTTCCGACTTGCCAGCAAAGGGTGGTTGATTTGCGTGAGAATGGAAGGCTGGAAATGGGCTTCCACTTGCTTAAGTGCAGGGTGCATGGATAATCACAGTGACCAAGGCCATAAAGCCGCCCCGCTTGGAGGCGGCTTTATGGCAAACTGGGCTTACTTGTCTATCTGCAAGGCCAAAAAGGCGGGGCTACCACGGCGTTGCACCAACACCGCCACGGATTTGCCCACCGGCAGATTTTTAAGCGCGTGTTCAAAATCAGCCGGCGTACGGATGACGCTGTTTTGGATACGCAAAATCACATCGCCGCGTTGGATACCGGCATCTTTCGCCGCCCCGCTGCCGACTTCCTCAACGATCACACCGCCTTTAGGCAGCTCTAACGCGTCTTTTTGCTCATCACTTAAGGCACTGATAGTGATACCGATTTTATTCATCGGCTTAGCTTCTGGCTTGGCTTCGGCTTTTTGTTCAGGCTGGTCAGGCAACAAACCTATCTTAAAGGTGACCGTTTTGGTTTCGCCCTGACGGATAATTTTTAAAGTCGCAGGGCTGTCGATGGGAGTCATGCCGACTAAGGGCGGCAAGTCACCTGAACTGTCAATCACTTGGCCATTAAACTCAACAATCACGTCACTGAGTTGCAGATCGGCTTTCTCAGCGGGGCTGCCGGGCATAATTTTCGACACCAAAGCGCCTTGGGGCTTTTTCATGCCGAACGCTTCCGCCAACTTACGGGTGACATCTTGGATTTGCACCCCTAACCAACCGTGCGAGGCCTTACCCTTGGTTTTGATTTGATCGACGATATTCATCACCACATCAATAGGGATGGCAAAAGACAAGCCCATAAAGCCACCGGTACGGCTATAAATTTGCGAGTTGATGCCTATCACCTTGCCGTCCATATTAAACAGCGGCCCACCGGAATTGCCCGGATTGATCGCCACATCGGTTTGGATAAACGGCACATAATTGCCGCCCGGCAAACTGCGGCCTTTGGCGCTGACAATACCCGCCGTGACCGATTGCTCGAAACCGAACGGCGAGCCGATAGCCAACACCCATTCGCCCACTTGCAATTTGTCAGGTTCGCCAATGCTTACGGTGGGCAAATCGCTGGCCGTCACTTTCAGCACCGCGATATCGGTACGCGCATCCGAGCCGACCAGCTTGGCGACCAACTCGCGGCGGTCAGAAAATTTAACGACAATTTCATCGGCATCCTTAACCACATGGTGGTTAGTCAGGATATAACCGTCCGGGGAAATGATAAAGCCGGAACCTAAAGATTGGGTGTCACCGGAATCATACCCGTCACCGTTGCCATCGGGATTATTGTAAAAATGCTTGAACAGCTCCTCCATTTCCGGCGGTATCCCTTCCGGCAGCTGCGGCTTGGCGCTCTCCGGGACGGGCTTGGCTTTCTGGGTGGTACTGATATTGACCACGGCAACGCCGTTAGTTTTGACCATTTCGGTAAAATCCGGCAATTGGGCAAACACGTTTTGGTTTGCCAATACCACCAAAAACACCCACAAACTCATAATTCTGAGCATATTGTCTCCATTTAAAGCAATTAAAATTGAGTGGCCTCAGCCGTGTAAGATTAAAATTGTCCTTACAATTTAAAATGTTATTACAGGACTTTAAAAAAAACCCCGCTTAACTTCCGCCAACAGCCCTATAACCTATCCCCACTGGGATTTGCGCACCATAAAACTGCGCCCCTTGATTTTGCCGTTTTTCAACCATGCCAAGACCCGGTCAGCACTGTCTTGTCTGACCGCCAAATAAGCGTGGTTGTCAAAAATGTCAATTTTGCCGATGTCAGCGCCCGCAACCCCGGCATCGCCGGTCAATGCGCCCAATATATCGCCCGGACGCAACTTGTTTTTACGGCCACCGTCTAGCCACAGCGTCACCATCGGTGGCTGGAAACGTTCGGCAAAATTCATCTGAAACGGGGCAATATCATCCCACTTCGCGGTTATGGACAAATAGTCTTCAATGGCTTGGACGCGGTTTTGCTCCTGCACAGTACATAAGCTCAAGGCCAAGCCTTGTTTGCCCGCCCGTCCAGTGCGGCCTATCCGGTGTACATAGACCTCAGGGTCCCACGGTAGTTCATAATTGATCACCGCTTGCAACTCCTTAATGTCCAGCCCCCGCGCCGCCACATCAGTGGCGACCAGAATGGAACAGCTTTTATTGGCAAAGCGCACCAGCACTTGGTCACGGTGTTTTTGCTCCAAGTCGCCATGCAGGGCCTGCACCGAAAAACCGCAGTTATCCAAAGCCGCCGCCACCTCTTGGCAATCCTGTTTGGTGTTGCAAAACACCACAGTCGATTCGGGGCGGTGGTAAGCCAACAAATAACCCAAGGCATTCAGCCGCCGCGCCTTGTCGGTTTGGTAAAACTGTTGCGCAATGACGCTATCATGGTGGCTGCTGTCAATGCTGACCGTGAGCGGTTTAAACTGGAATTTTTTGCTGATTTCGCGGATAGGGTCGGCATAGGTTGCCGAAAACAACAACGTCTGCCGATGGGTGGGCGCGTAAGAGATAACATCCGAGATAGCCTCTGCAAAGCCCATGTCCAGCATCCTATCAGCCTCATCAAGCACCAGCACTTTCAGATGATCCAGACGTAGGCTACGTTTGCGCAAATGCTCCTGCAAACGCCCCGGGGTGCCGACCACGATATGCACCCCGTGTTCCAAAGAGCCCAATTGGGGGCCGAACGGTACGCCACCGCATAACGGCAACACTTTTATATTTTGGGTAAAACGCGCCAGCCTGCGGATTTCCTTACAGACTTGGTCGGCCAGCTCGCGGGTTGGGCAAATCACCAAAGCCTGCACCTTAAATTGGCTAAAGTCCATGCGTGACAGCAAGCCGATACCAAAGGCGGCGGTCTTGCCGCTGCCGGTTTTGGCCTGGGCGATCACATCGCGGCCTTCAAGGATATGCGGTAGGGTTTCCGCCTGGATAGGGGTCAAGTGGGTGTAACCCAAGGATTCGATGTTGTCCAGCAGGGCGGGGGTCAACGGTAGCGACGAAAAGGTGGCAGTATTCACGAATGGCTCTTGTAGGCAGGCGAACAGCGGCGAACTGCCGCCATTCAATGGCTTATGATAACAATACTGGCGACAAAGCTGTAGGTTTTCGTGCGCTAAGGCTGCAAACCTACTGGAGCGGTTTCCAGCACCGGCAATTTAGGGTAAGCGGCCAGTTTGGCCTCGTCCCGAGAGGCATACACCCAATTAAGGCCGTCAATCGCCACCGGATCTTTGGAGACGATGATATTGCCGATGCCGGCCACTGGCAGCGGCTTATCGGCAGACTGGGCCAATAAGTTATTAAATCGCCCACGCTCTAGGATAATGACATTTTTTTTGAGCGTAATGCTGTTCAGGGTATGGCTGATCCCTTCCAAACCATAACCTATGGCCGAGTCATTGGAGCTTTCCGGGCCTTTTTCCAGCACCGAATCTTCGATAAGCAGTTCCCCGCCATTAGGTATGTCGATCAGACGGCTATCACGGGCGGTCAGCGAGGCAATGACACAATGCCTGACAATAGTCCTGGCGGCGCGGGATTTGAGTTCATGGCCTTCGGAGACCGCCGCCAACAGCCAACTGTCATCAATCAGCACTTCGCCGCCATCCGCGTAAATGCCGTGCGCCCGCCCGTTTTTGCCCAATTTTTCAAACCGGCTGTCAGTGATTTGCAGGCGCACGTTGTGGTTGGATAAAATGCCCTGTTCCGAATCATGAAAATAAACATGGTTGACGGTCAGCCCCTGGCCTTCCGAGCGGATGCAGGCGCCATTTTGGTCGGCAACGGCAATGTTTTTACATTCGATGTTGCTGATGCTGATCTGCCGGCCTTTGGTGATGATCGCGGCCTTGCCTTCGGCGCTCGCCCCGTCCAGCACCACCCGCCCAACACCAATGACTTGGACATCATTTTGGCTAATCACCAATGCTTCGTTATAAACCCCTTCACCCATCAACAGGCTTTGCTTATCTTGCAAGGCGGCACTGGCGGCGGCCAAAGACGGATAATGCCGATTGCCTATCATAATGTTATGCGCGGGCACCGAAATAGGCCCGTCGTCCAAGGGTTGCCAAGGGGCAAAATTGGCGGCAATATCCTGATCCAATTGCTGTTGCCCACGGACTTGCTCTTCAACCAAAGCATTAGGGTTGAACGCCAAAATGATTTTTTCAGCTATTTTGTCATAAACTTGATGGAAAATGGCCGGATCATAGCCATAAACGCCCACCACCGCCAAATTGATGGCTACCCCGGACCCCAGCAAATAATATTTAGCCCCGCGTATCAGAAGGCTGACCGGCTTAAAAATACCCATAATATAAATCACTCGTGAGAAAAATGGCAAAGGCTTACCAAAACGCTTAGGTTTTTGCAAGCTGGACCGGCTTTGTTAAAGCCTAGGCATTAAAGGGCTGTAAGGTTACGGGCGCTTACACCGCCGCCAATGGCACGGTGGCTTTGCCCAAACGGTCATTAACCGCCCGCCACGCTTCAGTTTGCGGTGGGCTTTCCACGAAAATACAGGTCAACTGCAACGCGTCCAACGCGCGTAAAGAAGCATACAAGGATTGCGCGTAACCTTCCGCCGAAGCGGGCATAGGCACGACATGCAGATTGGCATTGTCAGGCAAACCATGTTGATAGGCCAACACCCCAACCCGCCGCCCACTGTCCAACAAAGCCCGCACCTGCCCTGACAACAGCGCAGACGGACAACAAACGGCTTGGGTTTTAGGCGCATAATGCACCGCCATCATACCTGGGGCGCGGATGTCCGTGTCCAGGCTCTCCGGCACCAATAATGGCTGCTGCAACAGCGCCTCCAACTCCGCGACACCGATATGCCCCGGCCTTAACAAGCGTGGCCGCATACCGCTCAGATCGACGATGGTCGATTCCACGCCCACCTGACAGGGGCCGCCATCCAGTATCATCGCCACCGCCGCCCCCAACTCCTCGGCAACATGTGCGGCTTGGGTCGGACTGATCCGGCAAAATCGGTTGGCGGAAGGCGCGGCAATGCCGCCGCCGAACGCGTGCAACAATTGCAAAGCGACCGGATGCCCTGGCACCCGCAACGCCACCGTCTCTTGCCCGCCAGTCACCACCGCCGGCACCGCCGCGCGTTTGCGCAACACCAAGGCCAACGGCCCCGGCCAAAACCGCGCCGCCAATTGCCGCGCCACCGTCGGCACGTGTACCGCCCAGTCGTCCAACATCGCCGCCTCAGCGATATGCACAATCAACGGATGGTCGGCAGGGCGGCCCTTGGCGGCAAAAATGCCCTGCACCGCCAAGGCATTGCTGGCATCGGCGCCCAGCCCGTAAACCGTCTCGGTCGGAAACGCGACCAGCAAGCCTTGGCGCAATAACTGCACAGCCTCGGCAATAGCCGCCGCATCTGCTTTTTTGGGTTCCATAAGGTAATCTGACCATTTTTAAATAAAAAGAAATGATAAGCCGCACGGGCCGGGAAGACAAAATTTTGTCAGCCACTTTCGTAGGGGCAGAAACTGCCGCCGCTTAGGGCAGGCTCCGCCATAACAGCCAAAGCCATATTTTGGACATAAAAACCGCACGCCTTACCGCCTTTTGACTTAGCAAAGGCAGTTTGCCACCTGCCAAACTGTTTTTGTCAATATGTGACAAAAATAGTCAGCCCACTATATCCCAATAGCCTGCAACTTTTTATCAGAAAGCACACTCTGTAAATTATCCGCCCATCACCCCTTTGCTTGACCTGAGGGCAAGCCAGCACCATGAACAAAAACTGCTTAAAAATAAAGCAGATGATAAACCCACGAAAAACCACCCAAACAAAAATTAAAAAAGGTATAAATATTGCTTAGAAGGATCACAGCATGTAAGTTTAAAACATTGCCGTGACGTGTGACGGATGATGACAGGGTTGATCGGACGGGCTAATGTCTTAACCCTATTTTCATAAAAAGTTTGAAGTGGGCGACAGCCTTTTTCACACTCATTTAAAATTTTCATTTTAGACTTCTCAGGCGTAAGATTAACACCCGGTTTGATTCACTTTTTTCAATATTACAGAGAACAACTATGGCTACTAATTACAAATTCTCCACAATAACCGCCTCTACCCCCATCGCGTATCTTCCCACCGATACATTTACCTTTGATGTTGATTCGGTAAGTGCGGCCAGTTTGGTATTCGGTGGTGGCGGTGCAAGTGCCATCACCATTACTGTTGGCTCAATCGTCATCACCTTCAATGGCCTGACCGACTTTAATGCCGTACTGAAGAGTTACTTTAGCTTTGCTGATGGTAGCCAATTGGTGTTTGGTGACGGCTTGGCCGGTACCGGCCATCTTAGCGATGACACCGCAGCCGATACCTTATTCAGCACTGATGGTAGCGACTATTTGGACGGCCTGGGCGGTGGCGACACCGTTTCTTATGCCAATGCCACTGCTGCCGTAACCGTCAATTTAACTTCACAAGGCGCAGCCCAAAACACCATCGGCGCAGGTTCTGACAAATTGCTCAACTTCGCCAACCTGACTGGCTCCAGCTTTAACGACACCCTGACCGGCGATGCCAACATCAACACCATTGATGGCGGCTTAGGCATAGACACTATGGACGGCAAGAACGGGGCCGACACTTATAAGGCGACGGCAGGTGATGTAGTCAATGACACTGGCACGGACAATGTCACTGACACCGTCATTGCCAACTCGGATTACGCGTTGGCGACAGGTTATGTTGCGTTAACACATAAAGGTGTCGAAAACCTGACCTTGCTGGCAGGTTCCACCGCCATTTCTGGCACAGGTAACGAAGGCGACAACACCGTTACCGGCAACATCAACAATAACGTGCTGGACGGCGGCAGCGCCGGTACTGACACACTGGTGGGCGGTGCTGGCAATGACACCTATATCGTCAGCCATAGCGGCGTTTCCATTACAGAACTGACGGCCGCTGGCACCGACCAAGTCATCAGCAGCGTTGATTATGACTTAACGGCCTTTACCTTTGTCGAAAACCTGCGTTTGGTAGGTTCTGCAAGTGCCGGCACAGGCAACGCCGGTGTCAACACCCTAATCGGCAACAGCCAAGCCAATACCCTTGATGGTGCTGCGGGCGCGGACATTATTACCGATCTTTTGGGTGGTGCTGACACCCTGATTGGCGGCTTAGGTGCCGACACCTTAAAAGCCGGAGCCGGTGATGACACACTCTATGCCGGCACTACCAGCGGTGCCGGATTCACATCGACTGACAGCGGCCTAGACAATTTAT
>JAQTNZ010000104.1 GCA_028713595.1 Methylovulum sp.
CACCTTAAAGCCTAGCCAACGCTTAGTAAAAGCCGCCCAACGACTGGATGAGGAATATTTTTAACGCCTTTTTAAAATACAAATAAATCAATGCGTTGTGTTGAGGTGTTTTTTTATTGGTAAAAACAGGAAAAATAGCTTAACATCTTGTAGCATTTAGCTATTTTTGATTAAATGCTCAGTTCACCGCCGCATAGGCGGTTTAGAAAGGCGCGGTGCTGGCGGGTAATAAGGCCGTGGGGTTCACCGCCGCATAGGCGGTTTAGAAATATCAGCGGGTCATCGACAAACAGGCTGTTATTGTTCACCGCCGCATAGGCGGTTTAGAAAACAGGTGGCACAGGTTCGGCTATTGGCTCCACGTTCACCGCCGCATAGGCGGTTTAGAAAGCATTTAATCAATTTTTATGCGGATATGGCTGGTTCCGCCGCACAGGTGGGTTTGGAAAAACAAAAAGCCCCTTACGGGGCTTTTTTATGCAAACTTCATACAACCTCACACCACCTCCAGCATCAAAACATCATCCTCCCAAGGTTTCCCCAGCGTATTAACACTATCAAACAAATAAAACTTGGCCGGATATAAGCCCTTAGCCAACCCCGCTTGGCCCATTTTTACGGTCAGGCTGTCGGGGCGGCTGAGGTCGAACAGGTCGGGGTTGGTGGCGCTGTCTAACAGCGTTGTGCCTAAATAAACTTGCACACGGGTAAGCTGGTTGTGTACGACCGGTTCACCCGCCACCAGAAAGGCTAGGGTTATATCGGTGTTGCGGTCGGTTTCGACCCGTTGCCTTATGATAGCCATCAGTGCATCCTTATCAGTGTCGGTGGGGTTAGGTTGTTCATGGTTCGTCTTACGTTAAGCGTTTTTATTAAAGTGGGTGGGGTGGTGTCTTTTAGGGTTTTTAGGCCAGACGGGATAACGTAGTCGTTGGACAGCAGCAACCTCGCGTTGGCTAGGCAGTTAGCCAAGGCCGCACCGGAGAGGGGCAGGGCGATAGTCAGGTCGCCGCTGGCTAACACTTGCGCTAGGGCTTGGGCGCTGAGGCTGACACCTAGAGTGACATCGGCGCTACCGGCCGCTACGGTCGCCGCCGCGCCTAAGAGCGGGCAAATGACCACCAAGTCTGCGTTGGCGGTGGTGCTGGCGGTGGCCGCCCCCGCTAATGCGATGCTGGCTGACAAGCCCGCCGCGCCTTGGCTGCGGCTGCGGCCTGCACCCGCCAAGGCCATCAGGCCGCCCAGGTCGCCGTCCGCCAGCATTTGCACCAGGGCTAGGCCGGACAGGGTGGCGGTCAGGTTGAGCACGGCACTGGCGGCGCTGTCGGTTTGGGCGCTGCCGGACAGATAATCCAGACGGGTTAGATCGCCCGTGGCCCCTGCGCTGGTGTGTGCGTCACCCGCCAAGCTGAGGGTTTGGGCTAAGAATGCGTCACCTACCACCGCGCTGAGGGCTGCACCCTTCAAGGCTAGATTGACGGTGACAGTGCCATCGGCCAGTGTCGCTGACACGGCGTTGCCTTGTAGGGGCAGGGCTTGGTTAAGCACGCCATCGGCACTGATGCTGGCCGCCGCCAGTCCTGATAGGCTTAAGTCTTGCCGAATCACGCCTATTGCCGTCGCTTGCGCCAGCGCGTCGCCGGACAGGTCGGTGGCCGTTGCCAAGTCGCCCGTGCCGCTGGTGTTGGCGGTGGCGTCGCCGCTTAAGTCGGTGGTTTGGTTTAGGTCGGCGTTGGCGCTTACTGCGGCTTTGGCTTTGCCGGACAATGCCAGCGCTTGCGTCAATTGCCCGCTGGCGGTGATGGTGGCTTGGGCATCACCCGCCAACACAGTCGGTGTCGGGGCAGGACTCCAGATGCGTTTGGGAGGGGCGGCGAACAACTGCCACGGGTTTTTTGAGAGCTGGTAAATCTCGCTGTCGGACAAGGCACGGTTTAAGGCCGCCGCCATCAACAATGACCCTAAAAACTGCCGGGTCGTGATGTCGGGTCTGCCGCCTATCGTGCATAGCCCGCTAGGGCTGACCAAGTTACCGGACGGGGCGATGATCTGGGTGACTGGCTGGGCAATGCCGTCGGCGAAAAATTTGGGGGCGTTGCTGACGGTGTTGCCGTCATAAGTGACGGCAAAAATGTGGACACCGGAAGCGAACCACACCGGCGAGGTGTTGCGCCAAGTGGCTTTTACGTCCCTCTCCGCCTCAAAATTGAGGTTAGTGCCGCTGCCGCCCAGATATAAGTCATAGCGCCCGCTCGCTCCGTTATAAAAGCTGATCGGTCTGGGGGCAACTCCAGCGTTAATGGCGCTGATACTGTTACCGACCCAGAGCAGGGTGATGGCGTTGCCTTCCGGGGCGGTGGTGAACGGGTATTTGCCAGTTCCTGCCGCACCTATAAACGTTTTCGCCCGCCCCTTGGCGCTGATGCTGTCGCTGATGCCCGTGCCGGTGTTGTAGCCGCGCTTGCCCGTCTTGATGTTGACATCGGGGGTCGCCGCGTTCCACAAGCACAACACGTCCTGGGCATAGAGCGGGTTGATCCCGACAAGCTGTTGGGGCTGGACACTGCGCTTAGGCATTACGCACCAAGGCCTGTGTAAGTGGTGTAATAGACGGCATGGCCGGATGCCGCCAAGGCCGCGCCAGTCTCGTTTTTGACGATGATTTTCATAAAGGGCGGCACAAAGCCCAAGGCGGTCATGACCGAAAAGGCCCCGCGTTGCTGCGTGTTGCTGCTATTAAGCGGCAACACACCCAGTAATTTTAGGTTCAATTCATCGCTTGTCGCCGTGCCTGATTCTGGCCCGGTACTATAGTTGCTGCCATCCAGACTGATTTTAGCAAAAACCGATAGCTGAAATAGGGAGGAGACCGTAGTGGGCGTGGCTTCCACCTCAATGATGCAATCGGTGGGGCCGGTGTGCAGGTCAATACTGCCGACGTTGACGTAAGTGGCACTTGCCAAGGCGTTTAAGGCCGTGGTGGTCAGCGCGGTGCGGGTTCCCGCTGGGTTGGTGAATATTGTGCTCATGAGGGCCTCAGGGCTTGGGCGATAGCAGGCACATCGACACGGATGCCCAGTTGTCCGGCGCGGCTGATGGTGGTGTCCGCCATCGTCAACAAAATCGCCTTATCGGTTGCGGTAAAGTGCGGCACAAAGGTGTCGGCAATCAGCCCGTCCATCATCGCTTCGAATTTGGCGAGGATGTAATCAATGGACAGGTCAAACACCGGAAATATCTCCAGGGCGCGGACGGTAGCTTTGCAGACTGGGCTGGTCTCGGCATTGCCTTCAATCGCCAATAACAAATCTTTCAGCATAAAGTATTGCCGGATGTCATGGCTGGACAGCTTGCCCTTTTGGACAATGTCGGCACGGTTCATAATCGCGGCAATCAGGCCGTCATCACCGCTGGCGATAAACGGGGCGATTTCAGCGGCCAACGGGCCGCTGGTCAGTTCGGTATAAAGGGGATTGGCGGCCATCATCGTAATTTACCTGTGCGGTAACTTGCTGGCATTTGTAGGCGGCGTTGTTCGGAGACAAAGGCTTTTTGGCAATGGTTTTCGACCGCAAACCCCCGCAAAAACACATAATCGACCACTAGCCTAAGCCGATACCAAAACGGCTGGTGTTGTTCACGCCAACACCGCGCCGAAATGGTCTCATCGGGCATCCCGTCAAACACCAGCACATTGAGGAGCTGATCCAAGCCTATCAAACAATTGAACAAATAGGCGGACATGGCTTAATTGTCGATTTGTACGGTCAACGCGCCCACGGCAAAGCTGGGCGTTGATCCGGCGGTGATGGTACGCGCTGATGACAGCGGGGCGTAGACCAGCAAATTGCCGGTGCTGGACGCGTCAAAAATGCCCCAATGGCTGATCGTCCCCCAGTCGGCGGTGGCGGCGGGGAAGGTGATCGCCACGGCATTGCTGACCGTGCCATTGCCCGACACGGGGGCGTTCCAGTTGCCATCGCCAGGGGCGCATGACGCACGGGCATAGCCGTTGCCGGACAATTCGGTGACGCTGCCCGCCTCGCCATCAGCCACGGCGGAAAACAAGCCGACATACAAGGACGTGGGTTTGGCAAACGCCGCCGTCCTGAACAAGTGGTTGGCAAGTTGGTTTTCGGTGTAATTGGTAAATGCGCTCATCGGCAAACCTTTAAAAGTGCTATTTTTAGGGATGGGTTATGGTAAGCGACTGGGGGTAGGGGGCTGGGTGGGGTTTCCTGACGGGGCAGGCACTATCAGGCAGGGTTGTCCATACCCAGTATTGCCACCAGTTAACGGCAATGTTTATGGTAAGTATTTCTTTTACGAAGCACTTATTATGCCTAAAATAATTATTTAACCCATTATAGGAAATTATTTTAGCTTTTCAGGGGGTGTGAAAAAATTCAAGTAAATATCGCACAACTCTGATTGGATATATTTACTTGGATTTTTGCTATGGGCGGGTTACACTTTCGTTGCCCTAATTTAGATTAGGGCAAATGAGGAAGGGCAGATCCGCTGTATAGGGCAAGTGCGGGTTTGCTTGAAAAAAGTTGTATCCAATTCCATTCGGGCTGATATTTGCCTGATGGATTTTATTATCAAATGCTTAGGAGAAAACTTATGAAAAACATTATCCGTGCTATGGCACTGTGCGCAGTCAGCGTATTCCCTGTGTTGGCTTCGGCCGGCACGCCTGGCCAATATGACGTTGGCGGCATCCAAACTCTGTGCTTACAAAGCAATGGTACTTGGTTTGGCTCTTTTCCCGGTTGGGGCGGACGCTGGTCGAAAACCAACGCGAATATTTTTATCCGTGGTAATTATGCAAGCGGCGCTGGCAATGACGCAATGGTCTTCAAAAAACTTGTCGGTACTTGGATAGAGTGGCGTGATGACTTCAGCTGGGATGATGTGTCGCAAGGTGTGGTTCTGACCAAAACGTCCGCCACCTGCTCCATCACCCCTTCATCAGCTGTTCCTGGCGCGGATGTCAACCCACTGGGCGCTGCTTCGCATTAAGCAGGTAGGGGGAACTATTTGACACCCCCTCAAGATCGTAGCGGGGCACGGGCGCAGTAGGCGCATTAGGCAGTCCGGGCCTTAACGTTTGCACAGTCGATAAAAATTATAAACGTTACGGAACGGGTTGCCTTGTGCTTACTGCCCGTTCCAGCCCTTGGCATCCATCAGGCGAGCGTTGCCAAGCCCCCCCATTAAAGCAAGGCGCCAGCCAAATCAGGGCGCTTGTTGCAGACATAGCGTTGCGTGAACGGCGGGATGTTGCCGATGGTTTCGATGGCGACAATCTCAAAGGCCACGCGCACGTTGCCGGTGATAGCCAATACAGCACATCTGACTTTTGTGGCATGGCTGCGCCCAAGGCTTCCGGTTCCACCAAAAAGCGCACGGTTTCACTAACGCCTTTGGCATGTCCATCATTTGTGCGGTGGCAAAGGCCATCTATAGGCAAGGCGTAGCCGTTGCCGACCCTTGCCCAGCTGCTATTATCCTCATCATCACTGCTTAACACCCCCAACCCGCCCAATGTCGGCAAGCAGCCCACGCTATCGGGTGCAGTGCGCCGGGGCGATTGGCGGAACAGTTGGCAGTAATAGGTGTTGGGGCAGACAGGTTACGCATCATATCGGCTATGGTATTAGCTCCGTTTCCCTATAGAGCCTCACTGCCATTAAGTTAAGAATTTGTGATTTTAATATCAACAAGATAGGATTAACCGTTCGCCCTGAGCTTGTCGAAGGGTGGGCGGTTAATCCGGTCATGGTTCGACAGGCTCACCACGAACGGATTAACTTACTACGACCTTAACTCAATAGCGTTTTCTATGTTATTGAATAAAAATAGTATTCCATTAACTTAATGGCAGTGCTATAGCGCCTACCCGCCCAATCCCTTAAACTTAAGGGTTCATGCCCCACCAACTTATCGGAAATAACATGGATAGCCGCTATTTTGACAGTATCGACACCGGCCAAGGCTTTAGTTTGGCGTTGCGGGATGGCGGTCGGGTTGATTTTAGGCCTGTCAGGCCTGACGATAAGGGGACGCTGCAAAAAGGCATGTTGGCCTTGTCCATGAAGTCACGCTATTTCCGCTTTTTCTCGCCCATTTTAACGCTATCCGCCGCCCAATTGCGTGATTTTACGGAAGTTGACCAACACGGCCATGTCGCCTGGATTGCGCTTGCCGACAATGGGGACGGGCCTCAGGGCGTTGGCATAGCGCGGTTTATCCGGCTTCAGGAGCAACCTGAGATAGCCGAATTTGGGGTGGTGGTCATCGACAGTTGCCAACAGCGGGGGGTGGGCACTGTCTTGCTCTCGGTGCTTGACCGGATAGCCTATATAAAAGGCATTAAGACATTACGCGGCTTCGTCCTTGCCGATAACGCGGTTACACGCACTTGGCTGGGCAAACTGGGTGCGGCCATTGTCTGCGAACAGGATTGCTATCGGGTGGACTTGCCTGTTAAAGGCGGGAGGAGTCCTTTCCCTAACACCTAGGGATAGATACCATGAAAGCGAAAGCACACGCACCCGTTAGGCAAATTATCCGCTTAGGGGGCGGTGGGGTGGGTTTCCTGATGGGAAGGGGCAACGGCTGCTTACCCGGCCTTAACCATTTAAGCCTACACCACCATAAAATCCGCCGCCGTCAATGCCAGGGCTTTGCCGAGTACGGCGATCTGCATCGCCGCCCCCGCGCCGCTGCCATCGGCATCATAGGAGAGGGCACCGGTGGTGGTGTTGTAGATAATGCGGTCGTTGCCATCGACAACGCCGCCGTTGCCGATGATTTTAAATTGCTTTCCCGCCAATGCCCCAATATCGGCCAAGGTGGTGAAGATGGCGTTGTCCAGTTGGATGGTGTCATCAATAACGGTAAAATCTTGGATGTGGTCGATATTGTCGGCACCTAAGGCGGTGTTAAAGACAAAGTTGTCTTGGCTCACCCCGCCGATGAGAGTGTCTTTACCCCAACCACCGATGAGCAGGTCATTGCCATCGCCACCGAGCAGGGTGTCATTGCCGTCAGCGCCGATAAGGGTGTCATCACCGTTCCCACCGCTCAATCGGTTGGCATTGGCATTGCCGGTCAACGTGTTGTTCAGTGCGTTGCCGGTCGCTTTCAATGCCCCTGCCAGTAAGATCAGGTTTTCCACGCCCTCTCCGCCTTCCCAGACCGCCATGCTGAAATCCGCCGAACTATAGAGGCTGTCGTTGCCTTCGTTGCTATTGGCATATTCGTAGACTTTGTCGAAGCTGCTGTCAACCCAATAGCTGTCATCGCCGACACCGCCGATCAGGGTGTCATTGCCGGTGCCGCCATTGAGGCTGTCGTTGCCGCCTAAGCCATGCAGGGTATCATTGCCTGCCAACCCGTCCAAGGTGTCGCCGTTGTCATCATAACCGAACAGGATGTCATCGTTACTGGTTGAAGGCGGCAGGGCTTTGGCCTTGATGTCCGCCCAGCCCCACACCGTGCCGTCACTGAAACTAAACTGCTCGATGCGGCTGTCCGCCGAAGCGAAATAAGAGGGGAGGGCCAATTGGCCGCCGCTATAGCGCAGCAGCAAATCGCTGCCGTCATAATGTGTGCGGCTAATCTGGATGATGTCGGTGGCCGCCATATTGCTGAACTTGACCACATCGGCACCGCCGCTGTCATAAACGGTGTCCTCCCCGTTGTTGCTGGCGATCAGGT
>JAQTNZ010000105.1 GCA_028713595.1 Methylovulum sp.
ACCCCAGCGAACACTTTATCGGTCAGCAATAAGCCCAGCCCTAGGGGTATCCATACCGCCATAGCCCCCATCGGCACCATCGCCAGTAATGCCGTTATTACGCCAAATAGCACGGGAGCTTGCACCCCCGCCACCGCGTAGCCGATACCGGCGAGCAACCCTTGCCCCATTGCCGCCAGCACCAGGCCATATACCACGGCGCGGGTGGTATCGCCCATCGCTTGCAAATAGACGTTTTGGTATTCGCCCAGAAAATGGATAAGCCCAAGGCGCAATTGTCCGACAGCCGCGTCGCCATCACGAAAGCAAAAAAACACCGTCACCAGCACGACACCCAGATTCAGCACATATTGGCCAATGCCTCCTAAAAACTGGGCAAAATGCCCCAACCACTGCTTGGCTGACTCGGCAACTTGGGTGATCAGCCCCGTACGGTCATTATTCAAACGATCTACCCAAGGCTGCAAATAGTCTGACAACCAGCCAATCTTATTGATTGCTTCAGGTAAATGATAAGGCTGTTGGCTGTAATTGCTGACCACGGTTTGATAAGTGCTACTGATTTCATCCCGAAGCATCGCCGCCAGCCAAAAAAATATCAGGAAGATGAGGGCCGTGATAATCATAGTCATGATGCCGGCACTGAGATTGGCACGGTTTTTTAGCTTATGACGCAAGCGGCTGTATAACGGCCACGACACATAAGCAATGATAAACGCCCAAATGATACTGATTAAAAATTCGCTAACTACCTGATAGCTTAATAGTAACAATCCAATCAAAAAAACGGTGGGGATAAGATAGCGGATAAAGGGTCTGTCTAATGGGGGGGTCATATCTTTCCGTGCGGTTATTAGTGTGGGAAGACGGGCAGGGTATGGATTTTTACAATGGGGGAGATGCCCAATTGTAATGGGTGATTACTGGTTAAAAGCATATCACCGTCCCAAGGCCTAGGATCACTGCCATTAAGTTAAGGAATAAATATTAAAAATCAGACTGTTAATAAAAGTACACACTCGTTCCCACACGCTGTGTGGGAATGCAGTGCCACCCGCGCTGCGGTGCGAAACGGGACGCGGCGCGTCCTTACCGCATTCCCACACAGCGTGTGGGAACGAGAATGTCTCTTTTATCTTGTTGAAATTACAGGCACAAATCCTTAACTTAATGGCAGTGAAGGCCTAGGATAGGTTGTAGCCGTTATCTGTTTGGTTATCGGGTATCGCGTCTTACCGTACCTCTACAGCTTTTTCTCCCAAAATAAAGCCTTGCCTTTAGAAGGGTCTAACTCATAACCTGCAAAACCACACGCCTTATAAGCCGCTTGGGCAACGGCATTGCCTTCCAACACTTCCAGTGTCAGCTTGCAGCAGCCTAAGCCGATGGCAAGGGTTTCCGCTTCTGCCAACAATTGCTTGGCAATTCCTCGCCCGCGATAGTTTCCCAACACCATAAGGTCATGGATATTCAACAAAGGTTTACAGGCAAAGGTCGAGAAGCCTTCAAAACAAACCGCCAACCCTGCTGGCGAACCTGCGACCGTTGCCAAGAAAACATAGACACCTTGGCGTTTTTTAAGCTCCGCAATCAAATGAGTCTGCGTAAAAGCGGATAGTTCCGCGCCGCCGCCCATAGGGTCTTGGGCGTATTCATTTAAAAGGGCGATGATTGCCCCCGCGTGCGCCGGAGAAGATAAGTCCGCTTGAAAAATAGTGGTCATGGATAGTTTCTCACATGGTGAACGATATCAGTTGCACTCCCACCTGCCTTATTTAGCGGGATTGTTGCATAGGGGGAATCCAATCATTTTATTAAGTTTTAGCTATATTTGTCGTCTTCCTGCCAATAGACTTGCCAGAACCATTAGTTATTGTTGTTTTTACGACATATTTCCGCACGATAGGCGCTAAAAAACGCCTGCCATTAACGATTAATGCTTGCTTTATCTCATGTTATATAGTTAAGTATATACCGACTGAGCCTGGCATGATAACTGCCTCAGCCAGCATGTTACCTTTAATTTGTAACTTTTATCCAAAAGCATTTATTTACCCTGATTAGGAAAGCTGCCTCTATGAAAAAACTACCTACACTCGCTGTCGCCGTGTCATTGTTGGTTGGTGCGCAAACTGCGGATGCGCTGACACCTTGGACAAACGGCACCCCAAACCTGACCGTCTTTATTTCCGGGGCAGTGGCCCTGACCAATGCTTATACCCAAGTGGTCACTACCACCTTGGCGGCGACCGGTACGGTCGATACCTTTAATGATGTCGATCCAGTCACCGGCTCCAAAGGTTCCCGTTGGACTGCCCATTATTTTACCGGCAACGCCAACTTAGGCTCTGGCCTTGCCGGTAAAAAAATCTTGCTAGTCAGACGCACCGCAGGCGGTTCTGGTTATGGGGTCATCCCGTTAAACAGTAATATTCCACTGGAGCATCTTAACATCGTTGGCAAACCGGCATCGGCTTGGGTGGCTGATGGCACACAGGCTTGGAAACAGACCATCAGTTCGGCCAATGCCAGCACCTACCTTATCAAACACATTTCTGATGGTGGCTCCATTGCCGTTGATCCGGCGATTTTGCTCAAACCCGGCACGGCCAATTATCCTGACCAGCAAAATGAGCTGATGACCGGTTTTCCTGAGCCAGGCTGGCCGTTGACAACCATACAAATACCGACTACCGGCACCAGTGCCTTTACGGTCATCCCTACCGGTGGTTTAGTTTATGGCGTGGCGGTCACCCTCGACTTTTACAAGGTGTTGCAAGCGGCGCAAAAACGGGCCGGCACGTTGCCCAGCAGCGTTGTGGTCGGCAACTATGGGGAAAGCGATATGCCCAGCCTTAACCACAATATGATTGCCTCGCTGATCGCCGGCAAAATTGGTGCTTGGGATCAAATCAAAATTGTTGACAAAACCGACAGCAGCAAAGTCAAAAGTTTGTTGGACAGCAGCATCCTGACCGATGCGGGCGTCAGCGCCCCGTATAAGGAATCGACTACGGGCAACAATTTGACCCCAGTCGCCTTAGGCTTAAGAAATAATGGCGCCGCCACCAGCGTGACCGCCTATTCGGTCTTCCTTAACTACCCGGCCACCAAAAATGCGTTTAGCCCCGCCAGTAAGACCGCTGACAATGCCGTGGACGAAGATGCCTCGTTGCCTATCGTCAAAGAGCCTATCATTGTTGCCGACACCGGCACTTTGCTGAAAGATTGGCAAAACGGCACCAACGTCTTGGGCTTTAACAACGTGGCCGATGGCAGTGCCTATGCCAAACGCTGGGGTATCGCGCTCAATTCAGGTGACCGGAACAATACGGTTACGGTGACAGGCACAGGCGGCGACCCTTGGCGTTATATCAAGGTTGACGGTTACGCGCCCACCATCGAGAACGTTGCCGCAGGTGGCTATTCTTACTGGGCGGAGGGGGTGGTGCTGTATCGTACCAGCAAATCTACAGACCCCAACTGGGCGTTAAAGACCAAGCTTATGCAAACCTTGGCGGCAAACTTGGGTAGCCCAACGATAATAGGCGCGGTCACCACCACCCAACCTTGGGGAAAAACCGGCGCTTTTTCCACTACCGCCGACCCGCGCGGCTTTACCGCCAGCATCCCGTTCTCCTCCAGCAACCCGGTCGTGCCTTTCTCGCATAAAAATAACGGCACGGTACACGCAGAAGTTGTGCCGGTGGCGGATTCCTCCGAAGCAGGTGGCTTGGCGGTACAAATGAAATAATCCTCTATCGGCCTATGCCCACGGGCGCTGGCATCAATGCCAGCGCCCGTGGGTGGTAAGACTGCAACGGCAAAAAGGATGGTTGTATACGGGATGTTTAAGCAGGGACACCTTTCAAAATAATGCTGATATATCAACATATAATCAACGCAATATGCTGATGTATCAACAATCATTCAGTGGCGCATTGGTTAAATTCCATTATAAATCAATTTATTAAAACATGGCATGTTATTTGCAATAATCATGACTCAAGCAAGTCTGACCTTATCCTTATTCTCGTAGCAAACATTTGCCATTTTTAACACAGCCTTGCTGATTAGTCCGATTTTTATGAAGCAGTTAGTCCGATACGCATTAATAAGCACAGGTATGTGGTTTTTTTCACCCAGTTTATGGGCAGACAAACAAAATATCCCCCCTCCAGCGACACAAACAGAAGCCTTGCCTACGTTTGACATGCTAGAGATGCAAGTTGACGGTAATACCGTACTTGAGCAAACGTTAATCGAAAAAAAATTGTACCCCTATCTGGGGCCTACCAAAACTGTTGATGATGTGGAAAAAGCCAGACAAACCTTAGAAGGCCTATACAAGGAAAAAGGCTATCCCACGGTATTGGTGGACATCCCCGAACAGGATGTGGTCAATGGCCTGGTACGGCTAAAAGTGGTGGAAGGTGCGGTCGAGCGGCTAAAGGTCACGGGGTCGCGCTATTTTTTCCTGGGCAAAATCAGGGATAAGGTGCCCGCCTTGGCGGCAGGGCAAGTGCCTTATATGCCCAAAGTCCAAGAACAGGTCGCCGAATTGGGCAAAGAGTCCGCCGACCGTCAAGTCACGCCGATTTTCCGGGCCGGTTCCACGCCCGGCACCACTGAAGTCGAATTGCGCGTGAAAGATCAGTTACCCTTACATGGCAGCCTTGAAATCAACGGGCGCAACTCCGAACATACGTCCCGCTCACGGCTGATCGGTGCATTGCGTTATGACAATTTGTGGCAACGTTTCCACAGTGCCTCATTGCAGTATCAAGTTTCGCCGGAAAACTCCGATGAAGTCGAGGTATGGTCGGGCACCTACGCATTACCTACGGGTTGGGCGGACACCCGCCTTGCCCTGTATGGCATTGGCATCAGTTCCAACACCCAATTGGGGGCGAGCGTCGGCAGTTTGTCGGTGGTCGGTACCGGCGCTATTTATGGGGCGCGTTTGGTCAAACCGTTGCCCGGTGTCGATGCTTACAGCCACTCCTTAAATCTTGGCTTTGATTATAAAAGCTTTAACCAAGGCATTAGCCAACAGGGGCAAGACCTGCAAACCTCACCCATCAGTTATGTGCCCTTTTTAATCGGTTACGATGCCAGTTGGCGTTATCCAGGGAGTCTAACCTCGCTAAGTTCCGCCGTGCATTTTTCCTTGCGCGGCGTAGGCAGTGACGATTTGGAGTTTGAGAACCGCCGCTACAAAGCCAAAGCCAGTTACGCTTATCTCACCACGGAACTTAAGCATCTGCGCGAATTGCCTTGGGATATGCGTTTGGCCACCCGTGCTTCCGGCCAAATCACCAATATGCCGTTAATCAGCAACGAGCAGTTTGCCGTTGGTGGCCCACAAAGTGTCCGAGGCTATCATCAAACCCAACAGCTCGGCGATGACGGGGCTAATTTGTCCGTTGAACTGCAAAGCCCGATATTAAAACGGCAGAATTGGGATTTTGCCCAAAACTTGCGGATGCACATTTTCTTTGATTATGCCTATTTGTGGATAGACCACGCTCTAGCACCTAACCCCAACTACTACCGTCTCGCCGGAACGGGGGCGGGCGTGCGGCTACAATTTTTCAAGCACTGGTTGGGTGAATTGGATTGGGCGTATCCGTTGGAAAGACAAGGCACGGTCAATGTCGGTAGCCAGCGCGTTGATTTTCGCATGGCTTATGAGTTTTAGTTTGGGGATCTTCTTTAAGGCTAACTGATGTTACGCGGACATTTTCTGTTGATTAAAAAAATCAATAATGAGTCGCTATCGCGACAATTTTTTAATCGGGTTCTCGCACCCGAAGGCGAGATACTTTCTTTTGCTCCGCCAAAAGAAAGTACCCAAAGAAAAGGCGGCCCGATTGCCGCTTCATCCTGTGCTTCTCGGTTTTGTCGGGGGTCGGTAAAAGGGGCTTCCTGCCCCTTTACCGACGCGCGGCATCCTTGCCGCGCCCCTTCGGGCTTATCCCGACAAAACCTGCGATGCTCGGCGCGGCAAACAGGAGAAAAACAACGTTACTGCGTAACGTCAGAGGGCAATCATGATGGTTAAGAAGCCAATTTTAACACCGACAATAAACTGCCATAACCTAAGCCCCAAGCCCTTGGTTTTGGCCATCCGCGCCTTGATTGCCGCAGGCCTGATGGGGGCGGGGATACCTAAGGTCGTGTATGCCGAAGTGCCTGTGCCTTTAAACCCAGTCACCTTGTCAGGCACGCCTGTCGATATTGCCAGCCAAGGCCATGCGGCGGCGACGCTGTCGGGTAATGCGATGACTATCAATCAAACGACGGACAAAGCCAGCATTGATTGGCAAAGCTTTAATATTGGCGTCGACAGCAGCGTCCGTTTTGACCAACCCACCTCGACTTCGGTAGCCTTAAACAACATCCATCAGGCCGATGCCAGCCACATTATGGGGTCTTTGACCGCCAACGGCCAAGTTTACCTGGTCAACCAAAACGGCTTCGTGTTTGGCGCCCATTCGCAAGTCAATGTCAATTCTTTGGTCGCCACCACTTTAGGTGTTAGCGAAACCACATTTCAGAACGGCCTTACCAAGGCGTTTGACACCAATGGCAGCGCCGCCTTACAGGGCAACGGCGAAGTTTACCTTAAAGATAGCCAAGGCAATGTCATCCACGACCAAAATGGGCAAAAAATCAAGATCCAGATTTTTATCGAGCAAGGGGCGCAAATCAAAACCAACGCCTCAGGTGGTCGGGTCATTATCGCCGCTCCGGTCATCAACAATGCCGGAACGATAGAAACGCCGGACGGGCAAACCATACTCGCGGCGGTCACCGATAAGGTCTATCTGCAAGAAGCGGGTAGCGATTCGGATATACGCGGCTTGCTGGTCGAAGTCGGTACGGGCGGTGAAGTCAACAATATGGGTAAAGTGTTGGCTGAGCGTGGCAATGCCAGTCTGATGGGCTTTGCCGTCAACCAAGTAGGTACGGCTTCGGCGACCACCTCGGTCAGCCTGAACGGCTCGGTCAGGCTGCTTGCGCGTGAAGGCATCCAAGACCCGTCAGGTACGGGCGGCAAATTGTTGCCCAAGGCCACTATCAGGACAACCGCCCTTGATGATGGCTTGGGCACTAAAGCTACCGTGCATTTGGCCAGCGGCAGTGTCACCAGCGTTGACTTGGATAGCGACAAAACCCTCACGGCGATAGATGCACAAGCCCAAAGCCGCTCACACATAGAAATCAGCGGTCATGATGTTTATTTGCATAAGCAATCCATGGTACAGGCAAAATCTGGCGATATTAACATTTCCGCTGTTGATGATCCGGCTGACAGCACGGTTAAAGGCGATGCGCGGATTTTCATGGAAGCAGGCAGCGTGGTTGACGCATCGGGGGTTAAAGATGTCAAGGTGGCGATGGAGCGTAATGTCGTTAAAGTCGAATTGCGCAAAAACGAGCTGCGCGACTCACCTTTGCAGCGCAGCGGCGTATTGTATGGGCAGACCGTTTCCGTTGACTTGCGTGATGCAACGCTGACTTATAACAGTGATGGCACACTCAGCACCGCAACTATTCCGATTGCCGACATTAAAGGCGCGGTTGACCGTATTGCCCGCAATATTGATGAACGCAGCACCTCCGGTGGTACGGTCAATTTGCAATCTAGCGGTGATGTCATCACCCAAACGGGTAGCACCATTGATTTTTCCGGTGGTTCGGTGGCTTATCAGGACGGCT
>JAQTNZ010000106.1 GCA_028713595.1 Methylovulum sp.
CCCTTCACCACCACCGTATTGACAGCCAACATCACCCCAATGGGCGGCATGACCCCCTACGCCCACATCGGCGATCAACCCGTGATGCTAGTGTTGCTGGGGATATTTTTAGCGTGGTGGGGGTATCAACTGAGTTTGGGGTATAAGCGCGGTAAGGTCAGCCAAGGCATACGCCTAACATAAGAAAATCATCGTAGAGACGTTGCACCGCAACGTCTCTACGGTAAGCTGTGTTTCATACATCAACCCCCGCAACGATTACCTAGCCATTAGGATGCCGTTACTTTAAGATAACGGTCAAAAACCAGCCCAAGGACTAGACCCCATGCAAATCTACCTAACTTGCCCAGCCAGTGAAACCGACCCTATCGGTTTAATCCAACACACCTTAACCCGCCACCATCTCCAAGATGAGTTTTCACTGGCAACCCTAAGCGACAGCGAACCTGGCGCACACAAAATCATTGAGCCTATCAGCGCGACCGCCGCGCTCACCGTCATCGCCACCGCCCTAGGCGCGGGTGGGGCCATTACTGTCGGCATGGGTAAAGACGGCGCAATCACCCAGTTGGTCAAAGCCCTAGAAGCCCTGATTAACAGAAAAGTCGAAGTGAAAATCACCCATAACAACGCCACCGTAGAACTGTCCGGCTCCGCAGGGCCTATTGAGAAAATCTTAAAAGAGTTGCTGAAGTAAAAAAACACCTATCGTTCCCACGCTCTGGTGTCACTGCCATTAAGTTAAGAATTTGTGTCTGTAATTTCAACAAGATAGGATTGGCCGTTCACCCTGAGCTGGTCGAAGGGTGGGCGGTTAATCCGGTCATGGTTCGACCAGCTCACCACGAACGGATTAACTTGCTACGACCTTAACTCAATAGCGTTTTCTATGTTATTGAATAAAAATAGTATTCGTTAACTTAATGGCAGTGATGCCCTAGTGTATCTTGCCATCAATTTAAGTAATTTTATTTAATAATCAATATATTGCATACATAAAATACGACGTAGGTCGGGTTAGCGATAGCGTAACCCGACAAAATCCGAGTGGCACACGTCGGGTTACGCTATCGCTTTTATGCCCCGTGGGTAAACCCGACAGCAGTTGCATCTAATTGATAGTAAATATAAAAAATATTAACTCAATGGCAAGCTCCACTAAACAAGGATAACCCATGAAAACCCTGCGTATAGAAGTCTTTAACCCAAGCCCCAGCCTTGCCCAATTGCGGTTTTTCGCTGACACCAACCCCTTGCCCCGCACCCGCGACCTATCCCCCGCCGTATTAACAGACTTCATCCAGCGCAGCCAACAGCATTATCAAGAGGGCTTATCCTTGCAAGTGCTGGGTAAAGAGCTGTTTGACTGGCTACATGGCGTAGAAGGTTATTTGGACGGCTATAGTGAAGACACCTTGTTGTATATCCATAACAGCCACGCGCTAGGTGAGCTTGCGTGGGAGTTGCTGCACAACGGCCACTATTTATGCGCCAACCAACACCGCCCGTTTACCCCCTTGCGCCGGGTCTCTACCAGCCAAAGCCCCGCGCAAGCTAAAAACCGCCCGTTGCGCCTGTTATTTATGGCTAGTTCGCCGGAAAACGTCAAGCCCCTGCTCCAGTTTGAACACGAAGAAGCCTTAATCTTAACCGCCACCCGCGCCAGTAATAAGGTGAAAGTTTTATTTATAACCAAATAGCCTTGATTCAGGACTTGCGCGGTGATTATGAAACGGCGTTGGCTTATTACCAACAAGCACTGCCAATCGACCAAGAACTCGGCGACAAACAAGGCGAAGGCGCGATCCTCGCCAACATTGCCACAATTGCACATGCCCAAGGCGACTACGGCACCGCCTTGCGCTACTCGGAACTGTCGCTGAAAATCTGCCGAGACATCGGAGACAAAAGCCAAGAAGGCACGACCCTCAACAACATCTCCCAAATCTACAGGGCTAAAGGCGACTACGGCACCGCCTTGCGCTACTTGGAGCTGTCGCTGAAAATCAGGCAAGACATCGGCGACAAACAAGGCGAAGGCGCGACCCTCAACAACATCTCCCAAATCTACAGGGCTAAAGGCGACTACGGCACCGCCTTGCGCTACTTGGAACTGTCGCTGAAAATCTGCCAAGACATTGGCGACAAGCAAGGCGAAGGCACAGCCCTCAACAACATTTCCCAAATCTACAGGGCTAAAGGCGACTACGGCACCGCCTTCCACTACTTGGAGCTGTCGCTGAAAATCAGGCAAGACATCGGCGATACAGCGGGTGAATGTACGACTTTGTTTAATATCGGGCATAACCATTGGCAAAATGATGAGCAGGCACAAGCCTTGTCCACTTGGCTACAGGCTTACCGTATCGCCAACCGTATCGGCTTAGCGCAAGCATTGCAAAATTTAGATCAATTAGCTAAAGCCTTGGGCGGTGAGGGTTTGGCTTTGTGGGAGCGCTTAAGCCTAGCGGATTAGGTTTGTGTTGTGCTGTTATGGTTTCCATAGTGGCGCATAGCATCGGGGTGTCAACTGCGTAAATCACGACCATTATTTAATTGCCATTGTTCCCACGCTAAGGTCACTGCCCTTAAGTTAAGGAATTATGCCTTTATTTCAATAAGATAGTAAAAATAACCGACTTAAGGTCGTGATAAGTTAATCCGTTCGTGGTGAGCTTGTCGAACCATGACCGGATTAACCGTCCACCCTTCGACAGGCTCCACCACAAGGGTGGTCTGGGGACAGGCGAACGGCCAATCCTATCTTGTTGATATTACATTCATTAATCCTTAACTTAATGGTAGTGACGCTAAGGTAGGGCGGGGGGTATATAAATGCGGGCCTAACTGCGCTTAAACAACAACAAAGTAATATCGTCACTAAAACAATCCCTGTGGCAAAAGGCTTTTAAGGCTTCCAGCAAGGCGGTGAGGATGGCTTGCGGGCTTTGCCCGGCGTGTTGTAGCAGAACCTCACCGGCTCGCTCCAGACCAAAAAACTCACCGTGGGCGTTGTCGGCTTCGGTCAGGCCATCGGTGTACAACAGCAAGACATCATCTTTACCCAGCTTACAGCTTTTTTCGGCAAAGGTAATCGCCTTGCGCACCCCTAAAATCATGCCATCGGCATCCAGCCGCTCACATTCTTTAGCACCGGCGCGTAATAACAACGGCGGCGAATGGCCGGCATTGGCGTAACTTAATTGTTGCGTGGCAATGTCGTAGCGCAAATAAAAGGCGGTGATAAAATAGTCAGCCTGATTTAGGTCATCAAACAGGAATTGGTTCAACAGGCCCAAAATCGCCGCCGGTCGCCCGGAATGCTTGGCTTGGGCGCGGATGACGCTACGCGCTTCGACCATAAACAAGGCCGGGCCTATGGAATGGCCTGACACATCAGCAATCACCATATCCAGGCAGGTGTCGTTATGGTAAAAATAATCAAAATAATCGCCGCCCACTTTATCGGCGGGCAAACACAGGCCAGTCACTTCAAACGCCGCCGTTCGGATCGGCCCTGAAGGCAGTAGCGAGGTTTGGATCTGTTGGGCGATTTTGATTTCGCTTTGGGCTATCGCCAAGGTGATTTGTGCCTCACGGATTTGCTGTTCGGCGATTTTGCGCTGGGAAATGTCACGGATAAAGCCGCTGAAACTGTAACTGTCCCCTATCAGCAACGGCGCAACGCTCAGTTCAATAGGAAATTCGCCGCCGTCACGGCGCAACGCGGTTTGTTCCGCCAGCGTGTTCAACCACGGGCTGATGCCGGTATGCAAGAACAATTTCAGCCCTTGCAAGAAGGCCGGGCGTAACCGTGGCGGTACTATCAAGGCCACTAAGGCTTGGCCGATAGCTTCCTCGCTAGCCCAACCGAAGATTTTTTCCGCTTGCAGGTTCCAGTCGGTGATTAGCCCGTCCGCATCCATGATAACGATGGCATTGGTGGAGCTTTCAATAATCAGGCGGGTGCGCCGTTCACTGGCGATCAGGGCATCGTGATAATATTTTTGCGCGGTGATGTCACGGTCAACCCCGCGCCATTTGAGCAGCTTACCGGCAGCACCAAACAGCGGCAAGCCTGTTGACTCAGTCACGACGTGATGCCCGTCCTTATGGCGATGGTCATTGAGCAAGTTATAAAACGGCTGTTGGCTGCCCGCATTATGATCTAAGGCGACCTCCCCCTCTTGGCTTAAAAAGCGCGTGTAGTGCTTGCCTAACACTTCCTCCGGTTTATAGCCCAAAATCTGCTGCACCGCCGCGCTGCTGTAAATATAAACGCCCTCAGGGTTTTGTTCCCACAACCATTCGCCGGTCATTTCCGCCATTTGCCGAAAACGCGCCTCGCTTTCAGTCAATGCCGATTCGACGGCATGGCATTGCGCTTGGCTATCGCTATCGGGCAGGGCAATATGCAAGGCCAGACCACCCACGGCCCCCGCCTGGGCAAACAACAGCGACGCGCTTATCACTACCTGCAACGGCTGTTGGCGTTGGTTCAGCAATTCATAGGGGAATGGCTGGCTGCAAGCGGCGGCGGCTGCCGCCGCTTGCCAAAGCGGTGCGGCATTGCCGGCGGCGCAAATCATCGCCACTGGCTTAGCCAGCAAATCATCCGCCTGATAACCCAGCCAGCCCGCCGCTTCGGCATTGACTTGCCTGATGTGTGGCGCCGACCCATCCGAGTCGGGATATTCGATAACAATTAGGCAAAACACCGTGATTAACCTCCTCCGCCGTTCATAATGACTGTTGTGCCGTAGAGAAAAGATTATCCGCTTATGAGGAGCGCGGGCATCCTGCCCGCTGGTTGCGGTCAAGAGACCCAGGCTCCAAAAACGAAAACTTGACCGTTTAGAGTATATACACAATAAACGCCTGGCTATCGCCTCAAACCATCCTGAGCCACAATCCTTTCTTATCAGCCCGTTTTTTACAAACCTAACGGCATTTATCGTTCTATAATAAGCTAAACCTGCCTAGGGTTAGACTGTACAGCCTCCATACGGCCATGGAAAATCCACTATGAACACGCAAACTTTTTATGTCAGGACATTGATAACCGTCTTAGCCTTGCTGCTAAGTGGCTTCAAAGCCCCAACGCACCACCACACTATGGGCAACAGCGGCAAAAAAGTCCCCGAAGCGCCTGTCTCGGTATCCGCACCCGCCACGCCCCCATTGGACTTGAGCATCCCTTTTAAAACCCCCGATAACAGCAATGCCACTTCGGCGATCATTGATGACGATGAGCCGACCCTATTCAACGGGCTGTTCGCCCCGCCACCCAAAATCGGCGAAGCGCCGCTCCAGCTCAAAGGGGGTTGGATTAACTCACCCGAACCGGAAATTGAAAAGCGTAAGTCGGTCGATGGCGCCAGCATCATGATTAACATCAAAGAATAAGCGGCCAACGGCTAATCCAGCCAGTCGATAATATAATCTTCGTAATCCTCAGAACGCTTCATCCTCGATGCTTTTTTAGCATAAGCACCCACCGACATCCCCGCCGCCTGCACACTCGCCGTGGTTCCCGTCACCAAGGGATGCCAGTCGGGCAAATCCTTACCCTCACCCAACAAACGATACGCACAGGTTTTCGGCAACCAACGGCTATAGAGGGAAAATTCCAATTGCCGCAAATCCAGGCATTCAGGCACCCGTTGGCTGCGCTCGCCATAATGCCGGCAACGGCAGGTTTTCAGATCCAACAAATCACAGGCGATACGGGTTAGGGCAACTTGTCCGCTGTCCTCGTCTTCAAGCTTGTGCAAACAGCACTGGCCGCAGCCATCACATAAGGACTCCCATTCTTCATGGCTCATCTCAGCCAGTTTTTTGCTTTGCCAAAAGTTGTCCATTAGCTTGCCAACCCGTCCTGTGCCGCCAAATCATCGAGGATAGTACGAAAATGCCCATAACTTTGGATATTAAGAACCCCGACCTCATCCAACACCGCTTTATAATGGGCCGCCGCCCTACCGCCAACAATCAACGCGGTCTGCGCACCCAACAAGATTTTCAAGCGCCTAATTTCCTTGGGGATAACCAGATCATCACTCTCAAAACTGATGCTCAGGGTCACGGCGCGGGCTTGGGTAAAGCGGACGGCGGCGGCAATTTCTTCGGCGGGCAAATTAGCCCCCAAATAGGTCACTTGCCAGCCTTTCAGCTCGGCGATGATTGCCGCCAGCAACGCCCCCAACTCATGCAGTTGCCCCAGCGGCGTGGTCACGACCATTCTTGGCGCATGGACGGACACGGGATTATTGTTGCGCAAAATGTAAGTGAGCGAGCGGATGATGGCCGAAGCCAGATGTTCATGGACAGGCCGCAGTTCCCCTGTACGCCAGCGGTCACCGATTTTGGTCAGCAACGGGGTCAGCAAATGCTCAATAAACGCTTCTGTCCCTAACTCCACTATCGCATGTTCAAAATGCACTTCCAAGGCGGTGGCATCAAACGCCAACACGGCGGTGTAGCATTTGTCCCTATACTCTTTGGCAAGGTATAAGCGGTCATTGGCATTTACAGGCGGCGGCTCCGGTTGCGCCTCGCCCTCGCCGCCAGTACCGTTCACCAACAGCCTTAACTCTTCCAACGACAAGCGGGCGATTTGGCTGATGCTATGGCCGTTATTGGTCGCCTGGTTAAGCAATTTTAACCGGGCGATGTCCGCAGCGGTATAGACGCGGTGCCCGCCCGCCGTCCGCGCCGGGGTCACCGCCTGATAACGGCGCTCCCACGCCCTGACTAGATCAGATTTGACCCCCGACCTTTTGGAAACCGTGCTGATTAAATAGTGTGCCGAATCGTCATTAGGATTAATCATCATCGCTGCCGTGCAATAGATTTTAAAAGCCACATACTAACACGAGCTTTACAAAACCTTGACAAAATTTGAACGTCTGGCTTATCGATTCGCCCCTAGCAGAGCCTCACTGCCATTAATTTAACGAATACTATTTTTATTCAATAACATAGAAAACGCTATTGAGTTAAGGTCGTAGTAAGTTAATCCGTTCGTGGTGAGCTTGTCGAACCATGACCGGATTAACCGTCCACCCCATTCGTCAAGCTCATGACAGGCTTCGACCAGCTCCACCACAAGGGTGGTCTGGGGACAGGCGAACGGTAAATCCTATCTTGTTGAAATTAAAGGAACAAATCCTTAACTTAATGGCAGTGTAGCAGAGCCTACGCACACACGGCAGCTACCAATCACCCTACCCCAGTTGGCTAACCGTTACTGATAACCTTTCTTAGACAAAACCTTACCGATTATGTCTTTTAATGTGGCGCATGATAAACGACCTTATAGATCAGGCCATTCTTATCATCGCTAACCAGCAGGCCGCCATCGGGCAAAGCCAGAATATCCACGGGCCGCCCTGATACCGCCCCCTGTTTGTCCAACCAGCCGCTAATAAAATCCTCTTCTGCGATCACCTGGCCTTTCGGATCGAATTTCATCAGCACCACCTTATAGCCTTGCGGTTCGGTGCGGTTCCAAGAGCCGTGCTGGGCCACGAACAACTGGTTTTTATAGGCAGGTGGAAATTGCCCACCCTGATAAAAACGCATTCCTAAGGGGGCGACATGGGCGGGATATTTCCAAACCGGGGCGGTAAAGTCGGCACATTTTTTATCGGCGGCAAACTCAGGGTCAGCTATGTCGCCGCCGTGGCAATACGGATAAC
>JAQTNZ010000107.1 GCA_028713595.1 Methylovulum sp.
GGATTGCAACGCTTCAATCCACTCTTTGGTTTCTGCCGGATCAATATCATTTTGTCCGGTAATTTCTGATATTAGACTATTCATTATGGTTAATCCTGTTGGGTTCGATCCTGTGGGGGTTTAGCGTAGCGGTATGACTTAACTGGGGTTAAAAAGGCCGGCATGGTCGGACATTGATTAAGCCCGCCCTATTTGGGTTTGTGGTACCTGAGCTGAGAGGACGGGCGGGAGGTTCAACACACTTTTTAAAGTCATTGCTTGAAATAGGCTGGTGGCGAAGGGTTTGGCAACAACGCCTGTTAAGAAATACACGGATAGTACGACATAGTATATACAAATGACGGGAAGCAATGCACTCGTTTTAATAAATTTGCCTTGGCTGGCTTGCGTAAAAAAGGCAATTTAACAAGACCCGCCCACACAGCCAGCAAAAAAACAATGCCACCTCGGCAGACATAATCCGGCAACCAAGCCTCAATCATCGCCCTAGGCCATTTAGGCCAGCCTAATGCTCACAAAAGCCCTTTATCAAAAGACCCCTTATCAAAAGGCGACACCGGCAAGGCCCTTTTTTGGCTGCTGGTCAAATGCTGTTGCGCTTCCTTAGCCAACAACCTCGTCATATCTTGGGTAGGCAAAGGCTTACTGAAAAAATAGCCTTGGATAATGTCACAACCGCGATGGGTCAGATATTCCAATTGCTGTTCGGTTTCCACGCCTTCGGCAATGATCTTTTGCCCTAAAGAATGCCCCATTTCAATAATCGCCGAGGTCAGGCGGGCATCTTTGGATTCCACGGTCATTTCACGGATGAACGACTGGTCTATTTTCAGCACATCTATCGGGAAGCTTTTCAGATACGAAAGCGACGAATAGCCAGTGCCAAAATCATCCAACGCGATCTTAATGCCCATTTTTTTCAGCCGCTGCAATTGCAACTCAATTTGCTTGATGTCTCCGACCAGCATGGATTCGGTGATTTCCAACTCCAGATGTTTGGCATCAATCTGGGCTTGGGCGAGCGCGTCTTCCACCGATTTGAGGAAATTGTTGTCAGTGAATTGCCGCGCCGAAACATTCACCGACACTTGTTTTAGAGGATAATCGGCCAGCAACCATTTTTTCATTTGCAAGCAGGCGGTTTTCATTATCCATTCGCCAATTTCAACAATCAGCCCAGTTTCCTCGGCAATCGAGATAAACTTGTCGGGCGGTATCATGGTGGGCGGTTTGGTGGAACCCTGAAACCAGCGGATCAGGACTTCTGCGCCAAAAATAGTCCGGCTGGCGGCATAATATTGGGGCTGGTAGTACAACTGCAACTCATTTTTTTCTAGGGCCTTGCGTAAGTTCAGCTCCATCAGCAAGCGGTCTTGGGTCGCCGCTGCGTAATCTTTTTTGTAAAACTGATAATTGTTGCGTCCCTGCTTTTTAGCCTCATACATGGCAATGTCGGCATGTTTGAGCAACACCTCGGCCACCGAGCCATCATCAGGATAGATGGAAATGCCGACACTGGCCCCGATAAAGACTTCGCGGCCTTGGATATGAAACACTTCCGACAATTTATGGATAATTTCGCCCGCAATCATCGATGCCGAATACAGCGCCTGCTCATGGGCGGTTTGGTTAAGCCTTAACAGGGCAAATTCATCACCGCTCAAGCGTGCCACCACATCGTCATCGTGCATAATGGCGCGTAACCTCACCGCCGCCTCTTTCAGCAAAGTATTGCCGGCATCGTGCCCTAAGGAATCATTGACCGTTTTAAAACGGTCCAAGTCAATAAAAAAAATCACCGCAAAATAAGACTGGTGCTTGACCGATTTCAAAAATTGGTTGAGGCGGTCAAAAAACACCACCCGGTTCACCAAACCGGTCAAATCGTCATAATGGGCAATCTGCATCACCCGTTGTTCGGATTGTTTCTGCGTCGTAATATCAAACAGCGTGGCAAAATAACTGACTTCCTGACCCTCTTGGGAGATCGCTATAATGTCCAGCTTGACCGGAAACAGCTTGCCATTTTTATGCCGGCAATTCAATTCCCCTGACCATAACACTTCTTTCTCGTTATTAAAAAAATCCGTGCGCAGCAAATCCATCTGGTCATCGATAATCTCCGATAAGGGTTGGTGGTGTATTTCGTCAGACACATACCCCGTCAAGCGCGTGAACGCCGGATTCGCCCGACTAATCCGAAAATGGGCATCCAAAAATACAAAACTCAAATGACATACCTGAAAGGCCTGTTCTATCTGGCTAAACTTATGCTTCTCCGTTTGGTCGATAAAGTGTCCGGTGATAAGCAAATGCGTGCGGTTTTGCATAATGTCAAAAACGGGTGTCCTGCTAATCTCCAGAATCTCGCTTTTGTTATCCTGACGGGGAATGATCCGGGTTTCCTTAACTTTGCGCCGTAAATGCCAAGCACTTTTGTCTTGGATGCTCCCCAGCCGCAAAGCCCGTACATTGGCTTGCGGACACAGGATAAGCTCCTCATCGGTTTTGCCGATATAATCCACATCCTGCAAACTAAGGCTAACAAGGTAAGCGCGGTTGGCCCGCAACCAATGTCCATCCCGGTCTTTCAGGCACAGAAAATCAGGGATATGCTCAATAATGCGCAAATAGTCTTGGTTTTGCGGTGACAGGACGGGTATCTGGTAAGGCAATTCATCTGCGACCCCATCATCGCCCAGCTCGGTTTGGCTACGCCATTGCCAAAGATAAGCCAGCAAAAAAACCATCAGCACCACGCTATCTAACGCCAGCAAGCCTTCCGCCAGCTTATCCTCATAAGGCACAGGCAGTTCCGGCACAAAATTCACTACCACCAGATAGCCGATATTAGCCAAGCCCAGCACTAGCAAGCATAAAGGTATCTTATAATTCATAATATTAGACCAACCCTGTAGCAAGCTATGTTAAATATGTAGCCGTATAACTGCATCTGCTTTTAGTTGAAGGTTAGAAACATAGCACAACAAACGGTAGCCATTCAAATTCATGCCTACAACATCCAAGGCTTACACCTTGAAATTTCAGAATGGCCGTCCCCGATGGGCGCAAACAGAACCCTTAAGCGCATCTGTAAGGCAATAATAGCCTATTGTCCTTTTGGTCAAACTTCTGCCTTGACATCTTGCAACACCAACTTGCTTAAGACCGGCAAAATGATAAACGTGCCCGTCATAATCCAGAAAATCCCTATCGTGATAATCAAACCCATGCTGGCAATACCTTCATGGCTGGAAAACGCCAACCCGGCGAAACTGGAGCTGGTGGTCAAGGCACCATAGAACATCGCCCGGGCGGTGCTGGACTGATACATATTTTGCTCTTCAATAGCCGAATGCCGCAACTTTTCGACCATGTGGATGCCGTTATCAACACCAAAGCCCAATAACAGCGGCAAGGCGATAATATTGGCAAAATTGATGGGGGTATGGGTCAGCACCGTACTCGCCATGGTAAACAAGCCCGCCAACACCAAGGGAGTCATAATCAATAGGGTGTCGGTCAGGTTACGGCGGATACTGAACAAGACTAGCGCGATAGTGATCAAGGCAATAGCGATGGCTTCTTGGAAAGCGCCGACCACGGCTTTCATGGATTCCCAATACAAGACGGGCAAATCGGTCGCGTCCGGCTCCAATGCTTGCACTTCGGTGATAAAATGCACCATATTGTCCAAACCGTTCAAATCCTGTTTGGGAAATATCTGGATACGGTACCAACCTTCCTTGCTTAACCAACGGTTTTTAATATCGGCCGGAATATCATTAAACGTGATTTCCGTGGCATCAAAACTGCCCAACAATTCATTCATCACCTGCGGTAACGTACCCAATAAGGCGGTTTGCAGCTTATCGACAAATAAGTGCCGATAAGGTTGCAAACGTGCGTCATATTCGGTTTGTACGCCTTGCAGCTCGGCTTGGAATGCGGACAACACGGCAATTTCTTGCGGGTCGGTCTTCTTGGGCAACACCGTAGCCAAGGTCTGCAACAAATGCTGGATGGCCGGCAACGGGTTATTGCCGCTATCCAAGGGCGGGAACTCCCGTCCCTGCAACCCCATAGTCAAATCCATATCCTCAATCAAGGCCAACTTATCGGCCTGCCCCTCAGGCTGGAAATCGAACAGGCTCAGAGTTCTGTCAACGCTGTCCAAGCGATCCAATTGCTTTTGCAAGGCTTTGGCCTTTTCCGCATCCTTGACCAGCACGGTCAAGGTCATGGGTGTGGTTTCCTTGTCTTGCGTCAGCTTTTTAAAAGCAATGACCGATTCCGTATTCGGATCACGCAGGTTAATCGGGTTAAAATCGGTCTTGACTTGCGGTATCAAAAACGCCGCCCCCACCGCCAGAACCGCGACAAACCCGGCGATAAGCTTGGCATGGCGCATCATTAACGCCGCCAGCTTTTCCGGCAAATGCTCGATACCTTCGGCAGATGGGGTGGATTTGGCGACCTCTGTCTTAGGCGTTTGCATCGGAATGATTTTCAGCATCACCGGCAAGACGATCAAGGTCACGATAAGGCAGATAAACAGACTGGTGCCCGCCAACAGGCCCAGCTCGGAAACCCCCTGGTAATCGGTGGGGATAAACGCATACAGGCCAATGGCGGTGGTGCCGGCGCATAACAATAACGAAGGGCTGGTGGACGTTAAGGTGCCGATAATGGCCCTGTCCTTGCTGATATGGCGATTGACGTTATCATGGTAACGCAGGCAAAAATGGATGGCATATTCGACCCCAAGACCGATGTTCGAAACCGCAAACGCCACGGAAATAAGGTTCAGCTCCTTGACCGCCGCCGCCGCGAACGCCCCGCACAACACCATGCCCAACGCCAGCGTGACGATGGTGGCAAGGGTCAGATACACCGAGCGGTAAGCCAACAACAAAATCCCCAGCACCACCACCAGCGAAAACAGGCTGGCATTAAACGTACCCGTGCTGATGCCTGACAACTCATCATCTTCCAGCCCCACCTCCCCGCTTAACCACACTTTAACTTCCGGCAAATCAGGTTCCTGAATTTGTGCCACCGCCCTGCGCACCGAGCCGATCGCCTCTTCGGCAGGACGGATACGGGTATAATCAAATTTTGGCCGGACGATGATAAAACTGTTTTTGGTGGTGACTTTTTTACTGTTGGTAATCAGCTCTTCCCACGACAACAAGGCTTTGCCGCCATTCATGGCCTGATGCAAGACCCCGGAAATCTTAGCGATCATGACCGGCAAATCTACCGGCACCGCCGCATTTTCGCCAGTTGAAGCCAGCGCATCATCAATGATGGAGAAAAAACCCGACAAATGGGTTTCCTGATAAATCCTGCCAATGAAAGGCTGGGCTTCGGATAAGGTTGACGATAAATCTTGCAGTTCCGGCTTATCCAAATACAACAAGCCATTGCGCCGGAAAAAGGGATTGTCATTGGGGGTATAGACCGACTCGAAATTGGCCTTGTCGGCACTGAGCAAACGGCTCAGGCGTTCGGTCGCCGATTTGGTCAATTCGGGCGTGCCGGACTCCACCACCAACAATAAGGTGCGTATGTCTTGCGGAAACGCCTGCTCAAAACGGCGGCTGGTTTTTTGGAACGGGGCATCGGGCGAAACCAGCTCAGTGGTGTCGGTATTGATGCTAAGATTATTGGCGGCATAAATAAAGGCCAACCAGGTACAAAGACTGACAACGAGCAAAACGGGCCAAGGATGGGCAACGCTCCATTTTCCCCAGCGGGACAATAACTGTTCACTTTGGCTTGTAAAAGACATATCGGACGGTTTTAGTTTTAGAAGCTGATAAGAATAGCCGAATTTGTAAACCGGCGTTAAAGAATCTTGGCAAAACTAAGCGTTAATGCCATTTTGGCATAAAATGGCGGCCAAACAGCGGCTCCCTGACCAAGCTTTGCCTAAAAACACTTATAAATTATATGGATACTAAGTTAGAGCTGGGGGATTATTGGGCTAGCCATTAGCCACCCGCAAAACCGGCACGGCGAACAGCAACTGTTTCGTATAATCCTGTTGTGGCTGGGTCAGCACTTGCCCGGCACTGCCTTGCTCAATGATCTTGCCCTTATACATCACCGCCACGGCATCGGCGATTTCCGCCACCACCGCCAAGTCATGGGTGATGAACAAATAATTCACGCCTTGCTCACGCTGTAAGGTTTTCAGCAAACCGATAATTTGCGCTTGCACCGACACGTCCAAGGCACTGGTCGGCTCATCGCAGACAATCAAACGCGGCTTGACCGCCAACGCCCGCGCAATGCAAATGCGCTGGCGTTGGCCGCCAGAAAACTCATGCGGATAACGCAAGGCTGACTCTTCCGGCAGGCCGACTTGCTGCAACAACTGCCGGACGCGGTATTTACGTTCTTCGCCACTAACCTCAGGGTACAAGGCGGTGATGCCTTCGGCGATGATGTCGCCAATCAACATGCGCGGATTCATCGCCGCAAACGGGTCTTGGAACACCATCTGCATGGCCGCCCGTTGCTTTCTTAACGCCTCGCCGCCCAATTCATGCAGGGCCACGCCGTCCATAAACACTTGGCCGCCGTTATGTGGCAACAAGTTTAACAGGCTTTTGCCCAAGGTGGTTTTGCCACAGCCGGACTCACCGACCAACGCCAAGGTCTTGCCGGCGGCCAGTTCAAAACTGACCCCATCCACCGCTTTGACATAATCGGCAACCCGCTGGAACAAGCCTTTGCGGATGGGATAATAACAGCAAAAATCCTTGACCTGTAACAGGGGCGTAGCCTCAAGCGTATCATCCGGCGTTTTGGCACTGGCGATAGACGGCAAGGCATTGAGCAATTTTTGCGTGTAAGGATGCTTGGGATGCCGGAAAAAATCAGCACCCGCTCCGGTTTCGACAATCTTGCCGTGCTGCATCACGGCAATACGGTCAGCGATGCTGGACACCAAGGCCAGATCATGGCTAATCAGCCACAAAGCCATGCCCGTTTGTTGCTGGATAGTTTTCAACAGGGTCAGGATTTGCGCCTGTATGGTCACATCCAAGGAGGTGGTCGGCTCATCGGCGATCAACAGATCCGGTTGCCCCGCCAAGGCCATCGCAATCATCACCCGTTGCCGCTGACCGCCGGACAGTTGGTGCGGAAACGCGTTCAGCCGTTGCTCCGGGTTGGGGATTTCCACTTGCCGCAACAATTCCAGCACCCGTTGCTGCAAAGCCGTCTCGGCCAGGACAAAATGCAGGGTGATGATTTCGGCGATTTGTTGGCCGATAGTCATGACCGGATTTAACGCTGACATCGGGTCTTGAAAAATATAAGCTATCCGACGGCCACGCACTTTACATAACTGCATTTCGGGCAACGCCAGCAAATTTTCGCCCTGCAAGGCAATGACCTCGGCATTAATCTGCGCATTCGGTGGCAACAGGCGCAAAACTGACAAGGCGGTGATGGACTTGCCCGAACCGGACTCGCCCACCAGCGCGAAGGTTTCGCCCGGATAGACTACAAAACTGATGTCATCCACCACATTGACACCAGGCTGGAAAGCTACGGTTAACTGATCAACAGCAAGGATGGGTTGTTTCATAATGGCTCAACCATCAACCCGCCAACCGTTGTTGCCAGATGGCGATTTTTGCTTGCAAAGCCGCCCTATCCACCGTGGTT